>CAZYJB010000099.1:0-9205 GCA_964647675.1 uncultured Verrucomicrobiota bacterium
GGCCGAGCGGGCAGCAGGCCGGGGTCGTCGCTGCCGGCTTCCACCGCGAGCCGCGTCGCCAGCAGGGTCTGGGTGACCTGGATCATCAACTGGTGAGGCACCTGCAATCGTTCTGCGAGCACTGCCGGCGTGGGCGCCACCGCACCCGAGGCAAAGGCGCGCGCCGCCTCGACCATGGCGCGCAGGGCCACCCATTCGCGACCGTCCTGATGGATTCGGCTGGTCAGGCGCGAGGCGATGTAGCTCCGGCGATTCTGATAGGTGTGCGCCACCTGGGCGCCGAACAGCAGCAGGAGCCAAAAGAAATAGAGGCCGACCATGAAGACCGGGAGCGCGGCCAGCGTGCCGTACACGGCCTTGTAGCGGCCCAACTGCGAGACGAACTTCACGCTGAGCTGGTTGTTCAGATGCCAGAGCGCACCGGCCACCAGTCCGCCGATCAGGGCGGCGCGCCATTCCACCTTGGTGTTCGGCATCAGCGCATAAAACAAGGCGCAGGCTCCGCCCAGGACCGGGACCGGGGCCAGCTTCAGCAAAAACGGTCCCATCAGGGGAAGGCCCTGGATCCAGCCCTCCACCTGCGGCAACTGCAGGATCGCCGAGAAACTGAGCGCGGCGAGCATGATGACCGGTCCGAGGGTGATCGCCGCCCAATAGTTGACCATGCGCGCGTACCAGGTTCTGCCCTGCAACACGCCCCAGATGTCGTTCAGCGTGTCCTCCACACGGGCCAGCATAAAAAGGATCATCAGCAGAAAGGCGACGATGCCCGTGGTGCCGACGCCGCCGCTGTTGACGTTTTTGATGCCGGAGAAGATGTGCCCCATCACGAGGTCCTTGGTGTCGGCAAAGGCCTCGGTCTGCATGAGCTGCGGCACGAGGTTGTTGAGAAGACGGTCGACGTGCTCCTGGATGCGCGCCTCCTCCCCCCGCAGCAGGCTCGTCGAGATGCCGATGATCACGGCCAGGAACGGCACGAAGGCCAGCAGCGACGAGTAGGCGAGGCCGGACGCGCGCATCGGACAGCGGTTCCGCACGAAGCTCATGCCGACCTGCGCCAGGAAGCGAATCACCTTCTTCCAAACCGGCGCCGCCCCGCTCTCGCCAAGGTCCTCCTCGAAGATCAGCGAGCGCACTTCCTGGTGAAGCCGTTGCAGCATCGCCGCCAGCATTACCCGGGTCCCGCCGCGCAAGCCAGCCCGCGCTTGGAGTCCGTCTGGAAACCCGGCCTCGCCGCCTCGGGCGCCCTCCAGAATCCTTTGCCGCAGGACCCACTCCCTGTTCAGCCGGGCACTTCCGGCCAACTTGAAACTTGGAAGCGATGCCGCCAGCGCCTACCGTGATTCCGGCATGCCAAGGCAGGGTAGCAGTGACGCTTCTTCAGCGGGGCGGGGGCGTCTCGACTGGATCGGACTCGTCCTCGTCGCGGTGTCGTTGGTCTGGCTGCTCGCGCTCCTGACCTACGACCGCCTCGACCTCAGCAGCAACACGGCGCGCCCGAACGACCCGGCCCACAACTGGATCGGCCCCATCGGCGCCTGGTGGGCCGAGCTCTCCTTTCTGTTCTTCGGCGCCGCCGCGTTCCTCCTGCCCTTGTCGGCCCTGGTCTTCGGTCTCGGTTGCCTGGCCGAGGCGTTCAGTTTCGCGCGCCGGCGCTGGCCGTGGTTCCTCGTGCTCCTGCTGGTCTCGGCGGCGTTCTTCGACCTCAACGCCGGTCTGCTCAAACACCTGCTCAATGGCGATCTCGCCGGCGGTCTCTTCGGCGGTCTGCTCAACAAGTATCTCTTCCGCTTCATCGGGCCCGCGGGTTCCCTCACCGCCTTCGTCGCGCTCTACCTGCTCGCCTTGCTCGGTCTTACGGATTTCCAGCTCTTCGACTGGATCCGCGACGCCTGGCGCCGCCGCCAGGAAGCCGCCGAAGCCCAGTTGGATGAGGAAATGCGCCTGCAGAAGAAGGCCCAGGTCCTCGAGAAGGAGGCGCGGCGTCTCCAGGAGATTGTCGACCGCGAGCGCACTCCCACTCCCACTCCCAGCCGGCCGGCCCGCGGCGAGAAGGCCGCCGCTGACGCCAAGGCCAAAACGGAGGCCGGCGCCACCGACCCGCTGGGTCTCGGTCCCGATCTTCAACCCGTGCCCGAGCCCACGGTGCGCGACCTCAGCGTGCCACAGCCCAAGCCCCCGAAGTCCGGCAAAACCAACGGCGCGCTCGGCGAACTCGATGGCGAGGTCATCCCCGCCAACGAGATCAATGCCACCTCCTCGGGCGCCAACACCAAGGCCACCCCCGCTTCCCCTGCGCCCACGGGCAAACCCCCGATCGCGGCGGCGGAGGGTGACGCGGACACGGACGGGCTGGAGGAGGCCGATGAAATTGCGGACGACGAGCCCTCCCTTCCCGTGCCGGTGAAGGGCAAGATGATCAGCCCGCGCCGGCGTGTGGTGGTGGCTTCCGCGCCCGCCATTGGCAACTACCAGCTTCCTGCCTACACCCTGCTGCAACCCCCGGACCTCACGATTCAACCCACGGAATCCAAGGAGGAACTCATCGCCAACGCGCGTCTCATGCAACAGACGCTCGGGCAATTCGGGATCGAGGTGGCCCTGGGCGACATCACCAAGGGGCCCACCATCACCCGCTACGAACTCCACCCCGCCCCGGGCGTGAAGTTCGAACGCATCACCGGGCTGACCAACAACATCGCCGCCGCGCTCAAGGCCGAGCGCATCCACATCCTGGCGCCCGTCCCGGGCAAGAGTTCGGTGGGCATCGAGGTGCCCAACGCCGTGAAGACCAAGGTCATCATGCGCGACCTTCTCGAGTCCGACGACTGGAGCCGCTCGAAGGCGCGCATCCCGCTCGCGCTCGGCAAGGATGTCTACGGGCACCCGATGATCGTGGACCTCGCGGACATGCCGCACCTGCTCATCGCCGGTTCGACCGGCTCCGGCAAATCGGTCTGCATCAACTGCATCATCGCGTCGCTGCTCTATCGATTCGCGCCCGACCAACTGCGGTTCGTGATGATCGACCCCAAGGTGGTCGAGTTGCAGCAGTACAATGTGCTGCCGCATCTCGTCGTGCCGGTGGTCACCGACCCCAAGAAGGTCGTGCTCGCCCTGCGCTGGGTGGTCAACGAGATGGAGAAGCGCTACCAGATCTTTGCCAAGGTGGGCGTCCGCAATATCAAGGCCTTCAACGAGCGTCCCAAGACGCCGCCCGTCCCCTCTCCGCAGCAGGAGCTGCCGCTCACCGCCACCAAGGAAAAGGTGGAGGCCAGTCAGGAGGGGTTCGCGGTCCAGCTCGACCAGGAGATGGTCACGGCGCAGGACGACGACATCATCATCCCGGAGAAGCTGTCCTACATCGTGGTGATCATCGACGAGCTGGCCGATCTCATGCTCGTCGCGCCGGCCGATGTCGAGATGGCCATCGCGCGCATCACACAGATGGCGCGCGCGGCCGGGATCCATTGCATCGTCGCCACTCAACGGCCGTCCGTCGACGTGATCACCGGCGTCATCAAGGCCAACATCCCGGCGCGCATCGCCTTTCAGGTCGCCAGCCGCGTCGATTCCCGCACGATTCTCGACCAGATGGGCGCCGACAAACTGCTTGGCAAGGGCGACATGCTCTACCTGCCGCCCGGCTCGGCGAAGCTCATCCGTGCCCAGGGCGCCCTGGTCACCGACCAGGAAGCCCAGTCCATCGTCGATTTCATCGCCAAACAGGGCAAGCCGTCCTACGAGATCGAGATCCATAAGCAACTGCAGCGGCCCGTGCGCGACACGGACGACGACACGAGCGACGAGGACGAGGATCTCATCGAGCAGTGCGTGGAGGTCATTCGGTCCGAGGGCAAGGCGAGCACGTCGCTCCTGCAGCGCCGCCTGAAGATCGGCTACGGCCGCGCGGCGCGCATGATCGATATCCTCGAGGAGCGCGGCATCGTCGGTCCTGCACGCGGCGCGGAACCGCGCGAGATCCTCATTGATCTCGATGGCCAGGGCCACGACGGCGGCAAGCAGCAGTTGGTGTGAACCGGCTGGGTAGACGAGACGACCCTCCCGGTGGGTTCCGAGTTCCGCCTCTTGAATCCCCTTCCTCTCGTCGTAGCCGCGGCCGTCCAGGCCGCGCTCACCCGCTCCCGCGACTCCATTCCCCAACGCCCGTCAGCGCGAGCGTTACGCTCGCGGCTACGTTCGTCGTAGCCGCGGCCGTCCAGGCCGCGCTCACCCGCCTCCATCGACTCCATTCCCCAACGCCGGTCAGCGCGAGCGTCACGCTCGCGGCCACGATGATTGCCCTCGCCGGACGGAGCCGGCGAGCCACCAACCAGGCCTTGCAAACCCGGGTCTCCCCCCTAGACCACTGGCCCTCATCACGGTCCCGTGAACTTCCAACGCCCCACGGCCGATCGCACGTGCTCCCGCGTCGGTTCGAGATTCCCCGCGTCCGGCACCGGTCCGTACCAGGCGCGCATCTTCAATTGATAGCGCTCCCCCACCTTTGGCTTCGGCACATGCCACTGAAAATCCCACGCCGGACACCCCGCTCCACCACCCGACGGCGATTGTGAAATCCAGACGCGGTCCTCCGGTCGAAACATCTGGGCGAACGCCATGCCGCGACAGATCCCGAAATACCACGGTTCCCCATACCGCAGCCGAGAGAATCCGAACGGCAACTCCAACGGGAACGAAGCATCGCGTGGGAACTCGCGCGCCTCGCCCACGGCGCGGTGCGTCGCCAGGGTGCCGTGCTTTGGCGTCACGCCGCGCTGCCAGGAGTCCGGTTCCGCCGCGCCCTCCGCCAGTCCACGAAAATGCACATCAAGGGACTCCGGACGGTCGATGTAACTCGCCCAGAATAACCCCAGGTAACCGTTGGCAAAGCGGTCCCGACGCGGAACACATTCAAAGGTCATCTCGATCACGCCGCCTTCCAGCAACTCATAGCGTTGGCAGCTCTCCAGCCCCCAGAACGGCGTCGGCGGCTGGTAGAGTTCGACAGTCGTCGCGCTGACGACACGCAACTCCATCGGTGCCCGGCGAGGCTCGAAGAGCACGTCGTGGGTCTGCACCGTGCCATCGTGGATGTGCTCGAAGTTGAGCCCGGCATAGCTCGGCACGAAAAGGTTCCGGGACTGCTTCGTGTGGCGCAACGCCGCCACGCCGTGGTAGCCCGCGCGATGTCCGGGCAGGATGCCGTCGTCCACGGCCCGATTGTCCACCACCACGGCCTCCACCTCGCCACGCCTCAACACCGCGTAGCCCTTCGCAGGCACTGTGAAACGCACCGTCGGATCGCTCATCGACGTGGAAGCGCGACCCGGCCCCGGCCCTGTCCCTCCCGGCAACTGCTCAGGAAAATCCTTCTCATACCGCGCCAGCAAGGCCGCGGTATCGTTCGGCACGACATAGATCTTCCCGCGAATCTCACGCTTTTCCCCAGGCTGAAGCCCGCCCACCCGGAAATCCGAATGCAGACAGCGCGCCACGCCCTGGAACAACTCCTGGTACGGCTCCCACGCCGTGCCGAAGAGCCACTTCTCGTCCGCACTGAACGCACCGATGAGACCATGGTCCGGCACCAGGGGACTCAGCGGACGCGGGTTCACATCCGATCGTGGCACATGGTGGGGACACCAAGTCTGCCCCGGCGTGTATCGCGCCTGCTTCGCCCACGGCTTCACGTCCGGCAGCCGGGTCACCTTGCCGTTCAGCACGATGAATCACTTGGGAAGATAGTCGTCCTGATCGCCGCCGCGGTCCGGGTACCCGGTGAACGCCCCGAGCCGCACACAGGGCTGCGCCCACTGCGCTTCGGAGCGTGCCGCGCCCGGGTTGCGCGCGGTCAGGCGGAAGTCCACTTCGTCCGCGTGCGCCACCACCGTGTGCTCCACGATCACGCCGTCGGCGAGCGTGTCGCGCAGGCGCAAGGTTTTGCGATCGTCGCTCAATGAAAGCACCTCGACGCGGTGCGGAATCACCGTGTGCTTCACCCAATCCGCCTCCGTGGAATCCGCGCGGCAATAGGCCTCCAGGTAATTGATGCGGATCTCGCGACCGGGGAAGTGTTCACCGCGGATGAGCAGCCAATGGGGCGCCTCGTAGGCGAGTTCGAGGGAGGGTGTGGCGGCCCTGGCCGCCGACACGGCAGCCGCGACGGAGAGGGCCAGTGCGCCGAGCGGAGAGAGCAATCGCTTCATGATCGTGCCTCGGGTCAGGTGTGGGACGGCGCATCCTGCACCCGCACCCAACGGAATGGCTACCTTCAGCTTGTCCCCTGATCGCGGACTGCGGCGGCTTGACGCCGCTCTTCCCCTCCGGCAGTTCCCAGGGCCAAAGTGGCGACAGGTCGCCGCACTCCACGACCTACGCCACGCGCCTCTCACGCCCGCCCCTCATCCTCCAACTCACACCGGCCGCCGTCGCACCCAGAACCGCTCCGGCCACGAGTCCCACGAAGACATTCAGTGGCTCGTTCGGGCGCACCGGACGAAGGCCGGGTTCCGCACGGTCAATGATCCGGACCTCGGTCCCACCGCCGCCACCCGCTCCCGCAATGCGCCGCCCAGCGTATCGACCACGATCCGGATTCCGAGGAAGAGACGGGCGGGTCCTGACTTCCCCCGATGGGCTTCGCGCCACTGCTCGCGAAACACCTGCTCCATCTCGACCCCGAAGCGTAGTCGGTGGGCGGCCGGATATAGCTATAGCTGAAGCAGGAGACGGAAAAGCCGCGGCAACACGCCCGGGGACGCCCGGGATGCTGGGTCCTGATTCATGCTCACCTCGCTGCTCAGGCGATTGCCCCTTTCACTCCCAACAGCCCCGTGACCCGAGCCACGCGCACCAGCCCCGTGTAACGACGCGATTCGGCGCTGGCCACACTCTGGCCCAGGCGGGTGAGCCGGTAGCAGCGGCGGCGCTCGTCATCGAGTTCCGGATCGGGCCGCGTCTCGGACTCCTCGATCAGCTTGGAATCCAACATCCGCTTGATGGTTCCATAGAGCGTGGCCGGACCCAATTGGAGCGCCCCATCGGTGGTCTCTGCGACCGACGGCATGACGGCATCCCCATGGCGCTCCTGGTCCACCAACGTCAGCAGCACATGGAACATCGCCGGAGCCAGCGGCGGGAAGGACTCGGGTTCAGGATCAGGTGCGGAAGCGGCGGCACGCATGGCTTGCTGTGACGCCCATCGCTACATCGCTACGTGATGTAGTTGTCAAGGCGCCCCCGGGAGTTCCGTGACCCGCCACGCATCGAACGACCGAAGTCTTCGGTCCCGGGGGGTGTTTCGGCCTTTCCCAGCTCCCGCGGGACAGGCAACGCTCCACCGGCTTCGAACCGCGCGACGAATCGCATCGCATGAAACGCCACCTCGCTCTGCTGCCGCTCGTCACGGCTCTCCTGGTAGCCGCTCTCGGCCCACGCGTCGCGGCGGCCATGGATCTCCGTTGGATCGGCCAGACCGCCGGCATCGCGCGGCTGGATGTCACCGGCGCGTCCGACGGCCCGGTTCATCTGGAAGGTTCGTTCGATCTCGAAAACTGGTTCCTGCTCGATTCGCAGATCGCCTCTGGTGGAACGGCCACGCTCGTGCACACCAACTCGGAGGCGGTCGGCGTCCAGTTCTACCGCGCCGTGGCGAGGGTCCTGATTCCCAGCCCGACCGTCGGACCGCAGCCCGATGCCACACTGACCGCCGCCGTGGTCATCACGCCCGAGGCAGGCGGCGACCTGTTCCTCACCGATCGGCGCGGCGTTCAGTACCACCTCCTGGTGAGTTCGAATCTTGTGGTCGAGCCGGTGGCCATTTCCATGACGGTGGTCACCAACTTCACCGCCATGCCGCTGGAGGACCGCCTTCGCGCGTCGGTGGTCTTCGAGCCCGATGGATTCGAATTCCTCGGCGCCGCCGAACTTCGCATCCGGTTTCCCGAACCCGTTCCGGAGCTGGAGATGGTCGGGTTCGGATTCGCTGCGGCGGGAGCCGACTTTCATCTACGCCCCTGGGAGACTGCTGGGAACGAGGTGGTCCTTCCCGTCTCGCACTTCAGCGGGGCCGGGGTTTCGGCCGTGCCCCTGCCGCCCGCGCCCCAGCCCGCGATGAACTATGAACAGGCCCGCCGATCGACACGCGACGCCGAGCGTGCGGCGGACCAGTGGGCCGGCGAACAGCTGCGCGACCTCGCGCAACGCCGACAGCGCGGCGAGATTACGGCGGAGGATTTCAAGGAACAGGTGCGCGGCAGGAAGGCGCTGCGTGACCGCCAGGTCTTCCTGACCGGCATCAAGCCGTTGCTCGAAGCCGCCACGAAGAGCTGTGAAGTGGGCGAGGTGGTCCTCAATCGCTTCGAGCGACTCGAGCGGGAGTCCGGCGGAGCCTACGGCAGCAGCCTGCAGTTCCCTGAGTTGGTGGCGCTCGCGCCAAAGGTCCGTTGTCGCTGCGCGCACGAGTACCTCGAGCGCTGCGAGAACCATCCCGCCACCTCGGGACGCGGCGCGCGCAACGCGCTGGATGCCGTCCTGAACACCACCGCGCGCATCACGGGCCGGACCGACGCGCTGGGTTGTGATCTGGGCACCGACACCGAGATCGACCGGCGCTTCGCCAAGGCCGCCTGTCACAAGGCTTGGGAGGGGAAGGTCACCTTTTCCGAGGACCGCCAGGAGGTCTTCGAGATCCCGATCCCCGAATCGCCGGGAGACTTCGTTTCCTACACACACAATGTGCGCCGGGAAACCGAGAGCTACAGCGGTACGCTCGAGACCTTGCTCGAGACTGACGGCGATGTTCCCGACGAGAACGGCGAGGGCGGCTGGGCCTACTGGAAGTTCAAGCTGAAGGGCCGCCTCGCCGGCACGCACGGCGATTCCCGCATCACGATTTTCATCACCCCCGACTACACGAGCACGGACACCTACCTCGAAACCGCCAAAGCCACCCACGCCGCGACCGGCGAACTCTCCCTCCGCATCAACGACGGTAAAACGGTGGGCTGGGTCGAGTTCAGCGCGGGCCTCGACGAGGAGAAGTATCCCATGGCGCACATCGCGACGTCCGAGACCACGGTGGACTGCAAGCCGCTGCGCGAGAAATGGTGCCCGGACCCTGAGCCACCCCAAGCCCGGCCGGCCGGAACCTACAAAGTGGCGATCGCCGCCTACGCAACGCAAACCCTGGCAGGCACGACCG
>CAZYJB010000100.1:0-9203 GCA_964647675.1 uncultured Verrucomicrobiota bacterium
CCGGCCGCGGCCCGGGAAGCTGGGATCCTGGTCGAGTCGGACGATCTCCAGCCGTTGCACGGTGAATTCGCCCGAGGCCGGCACGGTGTCCACGATCGCCCCGAGGCGTTGCAGCGCGGCCACCTCGACATGCTCGACGCCTGGCAGCGCCTGCGCCGCCGCCAACAGGGTGCTCACGTAGACCGACTGACCGAACGTGAACCGGTCCGGATGGAAAAACCCGACGGTCGCGTCCCGACGCAGGCGGTGAGTGAACGCATCGAGCAGGGCCGCCTTGACGTCGGCGCGGAAGTAGCCGGGTTCGACGCACACGACGAGTTTTACGTCGAGTGGCACGAAGCGTGGTCCATCAATCTCGAGATCGTGGCCCGCGAGGCGATACGACTCCAGAAAGCGCCGCAGGTCGGCCTCGAAGGCCGGGTCCACCAGACGTCCACCCCGGCGGTCGACGGTCAGGAAGATGGTGTGCCAACTGCCCGTCCAACGGACGCTTGCCGCAGCGCGTTGAACCTCGGGATGTTCCCCGGCGCGATTCGCGTAGTCCTCGGGCGTCACGCAACGGCGCGGGACGCGGAAGGCCTGGGGTGCGTAGTGGCGCACCTCATCCATGGACTCGGGCTCGGTGCCGCCCACCGCGGGCAGCGGATTGGTCACGGCGAGGATGAGGCCGGGGTCGCGTGGAACCGCGGGGTTGGCGGCGTCGAGGAGTGCGGGAACGTGGGCTCGCACGAGCGCATTCGCGCCGAGATTGCCGCGCGTGCCGTTGCCGATCCGATACAGGGCGTGGAAGGCCTCTCCAGTACCGGGCTGCAATCCGTTTTGGTCATCGCCAAAGCGCACGAGGCCGGTGCCGTCATTCTCGATCTCGAGCACGAATTCGCGGGCGAAGGCGTCGCTGGCAAGAAGATCGCGCTGCGGGAACCACCGATTCGCCGAGCCATCGCGCAAGGCCACCGCTGGCAGCGCGTGCGCGACGTCGACCTGCAAGGTGGCTGAGGCCGAGGTCATGGTTCCGGCGGGCACGGCTTGCGTGACCGGCGCGCGTTGGAGTCGCGGACGGAAGCGCGGTGCGGGCAGGCCCGCGTCGTCTTCGCCGCAGTGGTGGCATGCGGTCGACCCCGCGGGCGCGAGCACCGGATTGGGTTGAGCAACCGCGCCCAGCGATTCCTCGGCCAGCAAGGTCACGCCGTGGTCGGCGGCCACCACATTGCCCAGCGCGACCGAAACGTCTTCCACCACCTTTCCATTCGAGTCCACGGACGACAGACACAGCGGAAAGGGCAGGGCGTCCGCCGAGGCCCATTCAATCTCCGTAACCGGCTCCCCCGAGGCACCGGACAACGGATCGGACGCGGCGCTGACGCTGGTCAGCAGGACCGCGTGGCGGTGATTGAGATCGGCATCGGCCGGATCGCCCGTGTGCGGACCGACCCGTTCGATCAGGACGAGCACCATGCCCGGCGCAAGATGAGGGAAGTCGCCGCGCAGCGTGGCCTTGGTGGCGCCCTGGGGCAGGCAGCACTGCTCGTCGCCCCAGGTGTGGAAGGACATCGAATTGTGCGCCGCGTGGAGGACGACGTCGGTCAGTGGTTCGAAGACCTCCACGGCACCGCCCTCGACGGCGCGCCGAAAGGCGGTGGCATCCAGCAGCGGGGTTTCGCCGGTGACGGTGAGGAATCGCGTGGGCGTGGGCCAGGCGTCGGAGGGCTGGAGCCGGGTGGCGCGCGGAAGAAGCACGCCGTCCGCCGGCGCGCCGGCGGGGTCGAGGGTAAGGTGCACCCAGGTGCGTGCGTTGGCGCCCTCGTGCATCGGATAGTCGAGCAGGCGTGCGTGACGCCGAACGGAAACCCGCTGCCTCGCCGTCTCGAGGTAGGCCTCGGTGGCGTGCGCGTCCTGTCGGTAGCTGAGGTGGTCGCCCACGTAGGCGAGCCATTCCACCAGGGTGACGCCCAGGTCGGCCGGATTGCGCTCGCGCCAGTCGGGCGTGGTCACCGCCAACCGGTCGAGGAGCAGTTGCCGGAAACTGGTATAGTCGCGCGCGAGGTAGTCGATGACGGGCGGTTCTGCACCCGGCGGTGGGCAACTGCAGACCGGGAGGCAGTCGAGGTCGCTGGGGCACTCGACCTTGAATGAGAAATCGATGCGACTGAGGCGCGGGTCGAGGTCGGGAAGCGGTGCTTTGAAGGTGAGGGTGTAGCGCGAGTAGTCGCCCGCGCGGTCCACGTCGATGGCCAGATGGTCGGCCGCGGGTGTGAGCAGGGTGACCCTGATTCCCGTGACGCTCTCGCCGCCAAGGATGGCAACGTCGTCGGGCTTCAACGCCGCGAGGGCGGCGGTCAGCGCGGCGTCGGGCGCCTTGACCCAGAACAGGCGGAGGCGCCGCTGGCGCAGCGGCTCGGACGCGGTGCCGATCAGCTCGCGATCCACCACCTCGAGCCGGTCGATGCCGTTGAGCGTGGCGTGCGCGCGCACGCGGTCGCGGCGGTTCTGATCGCAGCAGAAATAGATCATGGCAGCGGCTGGGTGAGTTGCGCCGTGCGCCGCTCCTGGGTGCGGCGGAGCAGGTAACGCACGGTGATGCGCAGCGCGGAATCGTCGGCGGCCACGTCGACCGCCTCGACCGCGATGACTTCGGCGAGCCACTGCTGGAGGGCGCCCTGGATGAGCAGCTTCGTCGCCGAGGCGAGCTCGGGGCTGTTGGGCGCGAAGATCAGCGAATGCACCCCGGTGCCGAAGGTGGGGCGGTTGACGCGTTCACCCGGGGCGGTGAAGAGGAGGTGCTCCAGCAATTGGCGCACATGCTCCTCTTCGCCCGCCTCCGCAGTGCGACCGCGCTCGTCGAAGTCGTAGGGGAAGGCGATGTTCATTGGGCTTTCACACGAAGCTGGGTGAGCACGATGTTGACCGGCGTGCCGTTGGGCGCGCAGACCGCCTGGCTGTCCTGCAAGAGAAGGGGCAGTCCCCCTGATTTCACGCGCAGCGCGGCGGTGACCCAGGAGGCGGTGACGCAGGGGACCGGACTGCCGGACACATTGAATGGGCATCCGGCGATGGTCCACGGGTTGGGCTGCTGCGCGGTCATCTGGCCGGACACCTTGACGCGCGGATTGGGAACCGTGGCTTGGGCCTGGCCCGCGTGCGCGCACAACACGGTCGCGCCTTGATGAAGAAGGTAGCCGGGCATGGTTCAGAGGACGTCGAGGGCTCCGTTGTTGACGCTGACCTGCGGTCCGGTGAGGGAGATTTTCGCTCCCATCCCGTTGTCGATCTCGATGCCGGTGGCGGAGAGTTTGATTTTCTGACCGGTGCTGGTCTGCAGCGTGATGCCGCCCAGGCCGGGCACGTCGTCGAGCAGGAGAAGCGTTCCGCCGGCGGTCTTGAGAATGACGCGCTGGTCCTGGACCAGCGGCGGCGTGAGCAGTTCCGAGGGCAGCTCGGAGAGGTTGCCGAACCAGCAACCGCTCCAGATGGGGAAGTCCGGGTTGCCGTGCTCGAACTCGATCCAGACCCCCGCATCGATCTTGGGCAGTCCGAAGGAGGCCATCCCGGAACCTGCGAAGGGGAAACAGGGCATCGCCCAGCCGGTGTCCTGGTCGCCGAGCACGTCCGGGACCTTCGCCCGCACGCGGCCGATTTGGAGTGGGTCTCGGTTGTCGGTGACCCGGCCGCGGTATTTGCCGAAGAAGGTGCTCATGTCAGGTCAGGACGACCGGGGTGGTAGTGACGACGCCTTCGCGGCCGAGTTGGAACCGCTGGACGTAGGTGCCGCGCGGGACGATGTCGTGGGTGACGCTCGTCACGTACCACAGGCCGTCATGGCTGAGCCCGACCCCGCGGAGCCCGACCAACCGGCGGGCGCGCAGGGCGGTGCCGTAACGGGCCGCATCGAGTTCGCCCTGTGCCGTGACGGCGTCGGGCGTGTTGGTGGTGGCGGCCAGCGCGGCCACCGCGGCGTCGCCCGGGTTACGATTGGCGGTCTCGCGCTGGAGGGTTTGGCGAAATGCGGTGGCGGGCAGCAGCGCCAACGGTGGGACTCGAAGCGAGGGAAGCGCCGGAATGGGAATGCTCATGCGCGTGAAGGGCTCCACGAAAACGCCGCGCGTGCCGGTGGTGGCGAGGGCGTTGTTGGCGAAATTGATCGAGCGCACGTTGGTCGCGGCGCCGAGATCCACCGAGAGCGCGGGTTGCGGCAGGCCGGCGCGGACCTGGGGTCCCCAATAGGCCTTGTTCAAGCCCAGAGTCACCGGCTCGATGTGGAAGACGTAGCCGTTCTGGCGGCCGAGGCGCTCGATGCAGGCGAGATCGGTCTCCCGCTGCGTGGGCACGCGCTCGAGCATGATCGGGATACCCGGCGAAGGAACGGGCGCGGGCAGCAGTCCGTAGGGCGCGTACTCGGGACGCGTGAGCAGGCGGGTCACGATCACGAAGTCCGGCTGGTTGGGAAACGAATCGTTGCGCTCCTCGAGGTCGAGCAGGGTGGTGAGATCGCGGCCGGTGATGGTCAGCGTGGCCTGCCCGGGCATGGAACCGGGATTGAACTGGCTGAGGGTGATGATGCCGTCGATGAGCACCTCCGGCAGGACGCCGAACGCGACCGCGATGACCACGCGCGACTTCGGGGCGAGCAGGGTGCGCGTCATCAGGAGCGGGTCCGCAACGCCCTGACGGCTGACGTTGAAAGTAAGCTCGAATCCGTCGCGCCCGCCGCCGTCGTTGGTGACCTGCACGCGCGCCAGCGTCTGAAGCAGTTCGGCCGGGGCCGGCAGGGGCACGGTCGGACCGATCCAGAGCATGAGCCGAATACCAAGCGTGGAGGTGAGCATCGGGGTGCGGGGGGAGTCAGGCCTGCGGCAGCGCGATGCGGACGGTTCGTCCGGTCCGCGCGGTGAGTTCCTCGGGGCGCATCAAGTCGTTGGCATCCGCCACGCGCCAGAACTGGGTGGGGTCGCCCAGGTACCGGGCCGTGAGGTTGTCGAGTCGGTCGCCCTGCGCGACGCGGTGTTCCACCAGCGTCACCGAGGCGCCGGCTGGGGGCAGGAAGCGTCGTTCGACGAAGCGGATCTCGCGCGGTTCGCCGTTGGCGTCCCGGGTGGTGAGACTCAGCGTGCGAAGGGCGGCGTAGCGGCTGGTGGGATCGAACATGGTCGTGGGAGGGGGCGGAGGTTTTACAGGAGCTGGGTCGCCGCGGTGGACGCGGTGTTGAGCGTGCCGAAGACCTCCTTGGCCAACTGATGCGCCATGAAAAGACCGCCGCCAGGGCTGAGCAGGCCCAGGTCGCGGTAGTTCAGGACGCGCAGCCCGAGAGTGACCTTGGCACGGATGGGATTGAGCTGCGGATCGTGGAGCTCTTCGGTGACGGAAAAGTCCGTGATGCGCACGGGCAGGACGCGGGCGGGTCCCCAGGCGAGCACGGCCAGCGGGGCTTCGGGCGCGATGACCTCGATGACCCCCGCACGCAGGAGCACTTCGTTGGCGATGACCAGTGCACTCTTCGGATAGAGCATCATCTCCAGGGCGGCGAGCTGGGGGTGGAGTCCGACGGAACCGGCCTGTGCGTCGCCCTTCTCGAGCTGGTCGGTGGCATCGAGAATGACCTCGAGGCGCAGAGTTTCCTGGGGAGGCCCCGAGAGACGTGTGGCCTCGCCTGGCGCGCTGATGCCGGCGGAGGCCGTGGCACCGGAGGTCTGCGGGGTCAGCGTGCGCGTGAGGGTCTCGGGGTTGTATTGGAACACCGTCACGCTTGCGAGCGGGTTGAACGGATCGAGGCCGATCAGCGCGCCTTTCATCAACCGCGGGCTGTTGGGGAAGGTGGACATGGTCGTCAGGGAGCGCAGGCCGGGGTGGTGGTCGGCGCGTGGAAGACATCCGCCACGTAATTCGCGTAGCAGGAGGTGTGGGTGAAGTTGCGGTTGTGCCCGACGGACGCCCAGATCATGTGCCCAAGTTCGTGGATCAAGAGCGTCGTCTGCGCCTGTATGCTCATGTCCCAGAAGGCGGGACACAGCATGACGGCGCGGATGCCATCGCAGGCGGTGGCGGCGCGTCCGGTGCAGTGTCCCTCGCACCCCATGTGCACGGCGGTACCGCCGATGCAGAAGTAGTGGATGTTGCCGTCCATCTGATCGGCCATGCGCATGAGTCGCGCACTGAGGGTGTCGAGTTCCGAGGCAACGGCTTCCTCCTGGGAGTTGAAGCGGGCGCCCGTGACGCGGTTGCGGAACCCGGATCCCGCAGCGGGGGCGAGTCCGAATCGGCTCTGAAAGGCGACGAACGAGGCGTTCGTGGGAAGCGCGGGCTGGCCTGGGTTGAGGGAGCGGTTGAGCCGGATCCAGGTCGCGTCGCTGCCGGCCTGAACGGCGGACAGCAAGGCCCAGGTCGATGCGAACGTCTCGATGGCGTCGAGGCGCTGCTGCGGATCCGCCGGGGCGTTCCGCCGGCCGGCGGTACAATGGGAGACGGCCGTCCGCTGCACCTGCGACTGCAGGGCGTTCAAAGGGCGACCGGCGCTGTTGGGTGGATCGCGCAGTGCCAGGCCGGCCAGGCGGTCGGCATCGTGTTCCAACAGGCTCGACGCAGCGTCCACGGCCGAGGGAGCGCCCGGCGCGGAATCCCGCTGCTGTACGGTGTGGGCGAGTTCGTGCGCGAGCAGTTCGCGCCCGGAATGGGTTCCTGGTTCGAAATGTCCCGTCGCGAAGGCAATGTGTTGTCCGACCGTGTACGCGAGCGCGGAGACGTCGTTCGCCGAGGACGCGGCCTGGGCATCGTCATGGATGCGCACCTGGCTGAAGTCGTAGCCAAAGCGGGGTTCGAAGTAGGCGCGTTCGGTGGCGGCGAGCGGGCGCCCGGAGGACGCGATGACCGAGTGAACGCTCGGCGGTACGGCGGACGCGTGGGTCGCGGCGGGTTCCTGTGCGAAGAGCGGCCGGCGTTGAACCAGCTTCTTCTTCCGACACTCCTCGCATTCGCCCGACGCACCGCCGCCCTTGCCACCGCACGCGCACTGACGCTGCACGAGGCGTCCCGCGGCCGGGAGGAACCCGCCCGCTGCGGTCGGGGAACCCATGGTCGCGGTGGAACTGATCGCGTGGCGCTTCATGCGTCGGGCGTGATGCAGACCAGCCCGTTCGAGGCCGGCCAGGTCATGCGGTTGTAGATTCCCAGGGTCACCCGAGTCGGATTCGCGGTGTTGGGCGAATTGCTGACCTCCATGATCGTGTTGGTGTCGGCCGCAGGGGAGTGCACGAGACCGAGCACATGACCGAGCTCGTGCGCAAGCAGCGTGTCGCTACTGCCGCGATCGGCGATCGCGACCTTGGCTCCGGCCGTCCCGCGCCCGGTCGTCCCGCCGCCGCCGGCAGTGGGGAGTTCGTGGTCGACGAGGAACACTTCCACGCCTGCTCCGGAGCGGGTCCCGAGGATGGCGAGGATCTCCGCGTCGGTAGTGCCGGACGTCTTGCGGGTCGCATCGACCAGGGTCACCGGGCTGAGCTCGGTGAAGGTCACCCCGAGTCGGTTCCAGATGGCGTTCGATTTGGCGAATCGGGTCGCCCAAGTGGTGCCGGTCGGGCTGGCGTCGGCATCCGATGCCTTGAAGAAGACCGGCTGCAAATCGACCTTCCGCTCGTCGGCCCGATACGCGTCGCGCAGGCACGGCGGCAGACCCTTGTCCGCCGCGCCGAGGCGCTGCATCACCGGAGCGCTCACGCGCAGGGCATGCTGCAGCATGCCGCCGGCCGCGGATTCCGCGACGCGCGCGGCCTCGGATTCGTAGGCGTCGTGGGTCGGGCCGATGCGCAGGGGTTCCGAGGGATCCCGTGAAACCGACACTTGTTGCGCGACGTGGGTAAGCTCATGCGCGAGCACCTGGCGACGGGCGGTGTCCCCGGATGCCAGATTGCCGATGCCGGAAACCACGTGGTGACCGACCGTGTAGGCCAGCGCCGAGACCGCCGCCGCGGAGTCGGCGGCGCGGGAGTCATCGTGCAGACGCACCCGGCTGAAATCGTGATGGAACCGCTGCTCGAAATCTCCGCGGGTCGCGCGGTCGAGCGGCCGGCCGGAGGTGGCGAGGACCTCGTGGACGATGGGAGGCGCCCAGCTCTGGGCGGCGTCGAGGACCCGTGACCGCCGTTGGAGCCGCGGAGTGGCTGCAGGATTCGCCCGCGCCCAGGGAACTCTCGCGACGTCGGCCCGCTGGACCGGGAGGTGATGCGCGCGGCTCATGGCGTGCCTCCTCCCGAAGTGGGGCTACCCGGCGACACAGCGCCGGGCGCGCTGCGACAGCACTCGTGACAACTGCCGAACGTGTCCAACGCGCAAAGCAGTCCGTACTGGTCCGCAATCCAGTCCTCCCACGACGCGTCCGCCGGCGTGCCGATGCCCAGCTCGTTTTTGATGTAGTCCGCGACTTCCTTCAGAATCCCAAGCACCTCCGAGATGACGAGGCCTGCGACGAGACTCGGACCGATCGGGCCGCCGCCGCACCAGCTCGCGATTTTGCACGAGGTGTAGCAGTGCATGAACTTGTCGTTGTAACCCTGGCGCCCGGAGTAGTTGGCGAGCGCGTGCCGATAAAAGCTGTAGGCGCAGGCGGCGATGGCAGCCACCACGCCACCGGCGATCAGGCCTGGATGCACGGGGTGAATGACGTCGGCGCGCGCGGGACTGAAGGCACGGCCGTTCAAGGGAATTCCTCCGAGCGCAAGCGAGGCGAAGGCCGACGCTTCGCGCTCGTGCGCATCTGATGGTGAAGACACCGATGTCGGAGCGCGTCGATCGGCTCCGGATCGAGCGCTTGAAGTTCCCTGCTGCGCCACGTGCACGAGTTCGTGCGCCAGCACCCAGCGCCCGCGCAGGGACTGCGGCGCGTACTGGCCGGATCCGAAGAAGAGATCGCGACCCAGCGTAAACGCCGCGGCTTGCACGCGTGCGGCGTCACGCGCGGCGGCCGCATCGGTGTGAATGCGCACATCGTCCAGGCTCTGGCCGAGCCAGCGCTCGAAGTAGCTGCGACTGGCGGTCTCGAGGGGGCTCCCGGCGGCCGTTGCTTTTCGCGCCTCGTCGCTCGCGAGGAAGGCGCGACGCGGTGTCCCGGGCGAGGCGCCGCGCGCCGCGCGCCGGTTGAGCACTGGAGCGTTCCGCCGCGCCCGAGCGACGCGGCCGGGGCCCGGGGCGGGCTCGGCCGTTGAACCTGGCGCGGCCGC
>CAZYJB010000101.1:0-9185 GCA_964647675.1 uncultured Verrucomicrobiota bacterium
GCGGTGACCAAGGACCAGCTGAACACCGGCCTGCGCGGGCAGATCCGCTACCGCGTCTCCGACCGCAATCTCTACGCCTACCTTTTTGGCGTGAAGAACCCCATCGCGCACGTCATGGGCTTCTTCGTCTCCGTCCTGCGCGAACGCATCGCCAGCTTCGAGGCCCCGGCGGCGAGCAGCGAAGGCCTCAAGGTCGGCGACTTCGGGCTCGCCACGCCGGCCATCGGCGTCTCGATCAACGACCTGCGGAAGAACCTGCGCGATCTCAACGAAACGATGGACCGCGAGTGCGCGTCCTCCGCCGCGCGCTATGGCGTGGTGCTCGACGCGTCCCTGATCACCGGCATCGATCCCCCCAACGAGGTCGAGTCCGCACTCGCCGCCATCAACACCGCCTACAACCAGGTGTCGTCCGACATCAGCCTTGCGCAGGCCGGTGCGGACCAGACGCTGGTGCAGTCGCGCCGCGCGGTGGAGATCGAAACCCTCAAAGCGCAGGCGGAGGTCGAACCGCTGAGGGCGTTGGCAGCGCAGTTGCAGGAGTTGCGGGCGGCCGGTCCTGAAGTCCTGGAGGCTTATCGCAGAAACGTGCGCGTGCGACTCTTCCGGGAAGCGGATCGCGCCATCGTGGAGGACCGCACATGACCGGCATCGCCCTCTTCTTCGCGGTGGCGGCGGGCACCTTCGCCGCGATGTTCCTCCTCGAACCCGTCCTTCAAGGACTGGCCAGATTCCTGGGGGTTTACACCATCGTGCGCGAGCGGCAGGCGCGGGTGTATGTCCTGTTCGGCAAGGTCATTCAGGTCATCGACGAACCCGGTCTGCATCTCCTGTGGTACCGACTCGGCTGGCGTGCCCTGCTGGTGAAATGGCTCGGGCGCGTGGTGACCATCGACCTGCGTCTCGACCAGGAATACCTGCGCAGTCTCCCGGTGAATTCCGAGGAGGGCGCTCCCATGGGGATCGGCGTGTGGTCCGAGATGTCGGTCTCCGATCCCACCGCATATCTCTTCAAGAACACTGATCCGCGCGGTTCCCTGGCCGCGAACCTGAGCAACGCCACGGTGCGTTGCCTGAGCAATCTAAAGCTCTCCGACATGCTGGTGAACCGCCATGCCATGAGCCGGGCGGTGCGCGACGAGGTGTCCCCCAAATCCCGGGAGTGGGGCTATCGCGTCGGTTCGGTGTACATCCGCAAGGTGCATTTCCGCGACGTCGCGATGATCCGCGGCATCGAGGAGAAGGTCGTCAACCGGCTTCGCCAGGTGACCAGCGCCATCAAGCAGGATGGCGCGAACCAGGTGAGCGTGATCCGCAGCACGGCCGAGCGACAGGCGGCGGTCGAGTTCGCCCGCGCGGCGGCCATGCGGCCGAAGATCGTGGGCGATGCGCTGCGCGAGATCACCGCCGACCCCGGGATCGCGAAGGCCGTGTTCGACGTGCTGGAAGTGCAGAACCTCGTCGAAGGCGGGGCCAAGGTCACCATGGTCCCGGCGCGCGCCGAGCTCATGGCCCAGTTGTTGGCGGCGGAAGGAAACTCTCCCAGGACGGAGCCCCCGCCGCTGGCGCCGGGCTGAGTGACCCCACGGAACATGTCGTTGCCCGCCCCGCGCGCGTCGCGGTCCCTCCTCAGCCGCTGGTGGCCCGCGGCGCTCTGGATGGCGTTCATCTTCGTCGCGTCGTCGGATGCGGAGTCCGGTCCGCGCGGCTCGCGCTTGATCGGACCGTTCCTCGACTGGCTGGCGCCTGGCCTCGCGCCCGCCACGCGGGAGGACCTGATCCTGGTGGCGCGCAAGCAGGTTCACGTCATCACGTTCGGATTCCTCGCGCTGCTCTTCCTGCGCGCCCTGCGGTCGGATCCACAAGCTCCCTGGGATTGGGGACAGGCCCGACGGGCCTTCCTCCTGACCCTGCTCTACGCGATCGCGGACGAGTGGCATCAATCGTTCGTTCCCACGCGAGTGGGCTCGCCAGTGGACGTCCTCATCGACACCCTCGGCGCCGTTCTGGCGCTGACCGGTTCAAGGAGGATCGGTCGCTGGCGCCGCCCACCCGCTGGATGATCAAGCAACCGCTGACGGCCCCCGCGTGCCTGTTCGCGGGCGGCATCGTGCTCGCCCACGTCGCGCCCTGGGACGTGCCCTGGCTTTTCGCAGCCACGCTGCTTGCCGGCCTGTCCGCACTGTGGCGGGCGGAAGCATCGCCCTGGCTGCTCCCGGTATTCCTCGTCCTGGCCGGTGCCTTTCATTTCACCGTCTCGACGGCGGCACTCGATCCGATGGATCTCCGCGTTCGCGCGACGACGCCTGCCCTGGCCACGCTGGAGGGCGAACTCGCGGCAACACCGGAAGAACGAAGGCACGAGCGCAACGGCGTCTGGCGCACCAACACCCTTGCGGTCCTGCGCTGCACCCGACTCCGCGCCTCGGAAGACGACGCGCTCTGGCGCGACGCGCGCGGACTGGTGCTGGTCTCCACACCTTCAACCCTCCCTGAACAGTTCGGCCGCGGGCGGCGCGTGCGGATCAACGGCGTGCTCGATCAGCCGCGCGGCGCGCAGGCCCCGGGGCTGTTCGACTATGCCCGGCATCTCGCACTGCGCGGCATTCACCACGAACTCCGCACTTCCGAACCCGCCGATTGGTCCGCCCTCGAATCCGCGACTGGCACCGCGTGGACGCCTCCCTGGGACGAGCGATTCCAGCACTGGGCGCGCGCAACGCTGGCCCACGACCTGCCCCACGAGGACGCGGCGCTCCGGTTGCTGTGGTCGATGACCCTCGGCTGGAAGACCGGCCTCACGGACGATGTCGAGGAACCGTTCATGCGCACCGGCACCATGCATCTCTTCGCCATCAGCGGACTGCATATCGCCTTCCTTGCGGCCGTGGTGGCCCACGCGCTGCGGCTCCTTCGATTCCCCAGAGTCGCGATCGCTCTGCTGGTTTTTCCCATTGCGTGGGCCTACACCGCCGCGACCGGTTGGCAGCCCTCCGCCGTCCGCGCCACCATCATGACCTCGGTGATCGTGGGGAGCTGGCTGCTCGCACGACCGCCCGAGCTGCTGAACTCGCTGTCCGCGGCCGCGCTCGGGGTGCTCATCTGGGATCCGCGGCAGTTGTTCCAGGCGGGATTCCAGCTTTCGTTCGCGGTGGTGGCCGCCATCGCGCTCCTGCAACCGCCCTTCACCCGGTGGCTGGCGAGGTGGACCGCACCCGATCCCCTCGTGCCGACCGAACTGGTGCCACGCTGGCGCCGCGTGTTGCACCTGGGTTGGGGGAAGGTCGCCACCGCGCTGGCCGTTTCGGCGGCGGCGTGGATCGGATCGCTGCCGCTCGCGGCCCACTACTTCCACCTCATCACGCCTTCGTCCCTGGTGGCGAACCTCGTGCTGGTTCCGCTCAGCAGCGCCGCGCTGGCCAGCAATTTCGGTGCGCTGGTGTGTGGCGACGTGCTGCCGTGGCTCACCGGACTGTTCAACCACGGCGCGTGGTTCTGGATGCGCGGCATGATGCGCTTCAGCGAGCACGCCGCGACCTGGCCGGGCGGCTGTTTTCACGTGGCCCGCTGGCCCCTTGGCCTGACCGCGCTTTGGTACGTAGCCCTCGCCGCCACCGGATTGCGCCGACGGCCGTCGCGCCGGCTTGGGGTGGCGCTGGCCACCGCCGGGGTTCTCGGCGTGTCGGCAGCCGCACTCGAATGGCGGGCGCAACGCGCCGACCTGCGGCTCACCATCCTCCCCCTCCGCGGGGGTCACGCGGTCTGGTTCGAGGGAAGCCACACGGGCTCCGGATTGATCGACACCGGCGACGCCCTCTCCGCCGAGTACGTGACCGCGCCGTTCCTCCGCGCACGGGGCGTCGACGAAATCCCGCTGGTGGTGCTCACGCACGGGGACACCCGCCACACCGGCGGCGTCGAGTTTCTCACGCAACGCTTCCGCATGCCCAATGTTTGGCAGGGTCCGGTCGCCTTCCGGTCGACACCCTACCGCCGCACGATCCAGGCGCTGGCCACAAATCGAGCGACCATCCTCCACACCGCCCAGGCACCAGGCGAGATCGCGCCGTTTCGCGTGTGGCATCCGCGGGCCATGGACCGGTACTCGCGCGCGGACGATGCCTGCCTCGTGCTCGAATTGGTCCGGCAGGGTCGGCGCATCCTGCTTGCCGGCGACCTGGGGACCGCGGGACAGCAGGCGCTGCTCGAGCGCCATGCCGATCTGCGCGCGGACCTGGTCGTTGCGGGATTGCACGATCGCGGTGGCACGTTGAGTCCGTCCGTGCTCGAGCGCCTGGGAACCCGGCTGTTGATCGTCGCCGACGACCGGTTGCCCGCCATGGCGCGCACGAAGGAGGCGGTGCGCCGGAGCCTGAGGAGCGTGAAGGCGGAGGTGTGGTTTACCAGCGACACGGGGGCGCTGGAACTGCGATGGCGCGACGGGAACCTGGAGATTCGCGACGCGACGGGGCGCCTGCTCGATCGCCGCCGCTGGGACCGTTCCGGTTCAGTTGCGCACGAAGCCGGGATCGTTTCCGGTGACGAGGTAGAGGACGGCCATGCGCACGGCGAGACCGTTGGCCACCTGCTCGAGGATCACTGACCGGTCGCCGTCCGCAGTATCGGCATCGATCTCGACACCGCGATTGATCGGGCCCGGGTGCATGATCAGGACGTCAGGTTTCAGGCCCGCCATGCGGCTGCGGTCGAGACCGTACAGCGCGCGGTACTCGCCGATGCCGGGGAACATCGACTGCCGCTGGCGCTCATGCTGGATGCGCAGGAGGTTCACCACGTCGGCTTCGCGCAGCGCTTCCTTCGCGTCCCAGCACACCCGGCAGCCCATCTGTTCGAACCATCTCGGCACGAGCGTGGAGGGACCGCAAAGCGTCACTTCGGCGCCCAGTTTGCGCAGCGCCCAGATGTTGGACCGCGCCACGCGGCTGAACAGAATGTCGCCCATGATGGTGACCTTGAGGCCATTCAGGTCCCCCCTTTTCTCGCGGATGGTGAAGACATCGAGGAGCGCCTGGGTGGGATGCTCGTGTGCGCCGTCGCCGGCATTCACCACACTCGACTGCAGGAATCGCGCGAGGAAATGGGGCGCGCCCGCCGCGCTGTGGCGGATGACGATGATGTCGGCATTCATCGCCTCGAGATTGCGTGCGGTATCGCGCAACGTCTCACCCTTCTTCAACGATGAGGTATCGGCGCTGAAGTTGATCACATCCGCAGTAAGGCGCTGGGCCGCGAGCTCGAAGCTGATGCGCGTGCGCGTGGACGGCTCGACGAACAGATTGATCACCGTCTTGCCGCGCAGGGCGGGCACGGTCTTGATGGCGCGACTGCCCACTGCCTTGAACCCGCGCGCCGTGTCGAGGACGGTGAGCAGTTCCTCGGTAGACAGAGACTCGATATCGAGCAGGTGACGGCGGTTCCAGGTCATGGGAGCGAGGGGTCAGGGACTGGTGAGGAAGACGCCGTCCTCAGAGCCGTTTTCCGACCAGAGGACCTCGACGCGCTGAGCGGCGAGCGAGTCGATTCTGCGCGCGATGTAATCGGCCTGGATCGGCAGCTGACGATGGCCGAGACGGTCGACCAGCACCGCCAACCGGACGCGTTGGGGCCGTCCGAAGTCATGCAATACGTCAAGCGCCGCCCGGACCGTCCGGCCGCTGCACAGGACATCGTCGACGAGCACCACCGTGGCACCCTGGATGTCCCCGGGCAGATTCGTCGGATGGATGGTCGGGGCTGGGCGCTGGCTGAGATCGTCGCGATGCATCGTCACATCCAACTCACCCGCCCTCAGGGACTGCGCACGCAGGCGACCCAGATCCTGGGCCAGCCGGGTGGCGAGGTGGATGCCGCCCGTCTGGACACCGACGATCATGAGGCGCTCGACCCCGCCGTCGCGCTCGGCGATCTCGTGCGCCATCCGGCTGATGGCCAACCGCAGCGTCGTCCCCGTCATCAAGGTCTGGCGCCCGCTCATGTGGCGCTCATTCCGCCCGGGTTCATTTCGCCGACGCAACCGGAAAACCCCCTGGCGGTAAGAGCCCCGCGCGGACGGGCATCCCTGCTGCGGTGGGTCGGATCCCCGTGACGCCGACCGCGACGGGAAACCGGCAGCATGCCCGACCGTCGAGGTGCCGGATGAAACGACAAAAGGTCCACCCCGGAATGGACGACATTCCTGGAACGGAGGTTTCGGCGCGGACTCAGGCCGCCACCTGCAGCACTTGCTGCCGGTGTCGACGCCAATCGGCACGATGCTTGAGGTTCCAGTCGGTGAGGGCGAACTCGAAGCCTACGTCTCGTCCCGCCTTCTCCGACTCGAGCCACTTGTGCCGCAATATCTCTTCGCGCTCAGCCTGGAACTCGCGATAGAGCGTGGTGTTGGCCAGCGCGAATCGGGGGTTGGATCCACTCATGACCGTCTAACTTTTCCCTTCGAACGTCGGCAGTAAAAACGTTCGAACTGCATCGACGTAACACGAGCGTCTCAACGTCGTAAAGGGTTTTGATAGCTCGTTCGCGTAGGAGAATCCCCTCATAGCAGCCGTTCCCGCTGCCCATCAGCGCATTGACGCGACGTCACCCCGCGCCTTGAATGAGGCCGCTTCATGAGAACCCTGCTCCGCACCCTGGCTCTCGCGGCCAGCCTCCTGATCCCCATGACTCCTTCCATCGCTGCCGACGCCAGCACCAAGGCCGCTGGCCGAGGCAAACTCGTCCACATGGTCTCGTTCAAATTCAAGGAAACGTCGTCCTCGGCGGACATCCAGAAGGTCGAGGAAGCCTTCGCCGCGCTGCCCGACAAGATCCCGCAGATCGCAAGCTACGAGACCGGCACGAACGTCAGTCCCGAGAAGCTCGACAAGGGCTTCACTCATGCCTTTCTCCTGACCTTTCACTCGGCCAAGGACCGCGACGAGTACCTCGTGCATCCGGACCACAAGGAGTTCGGAAAGATCGTCGGGCCGCACCTGGCGGACGTCTTCGTCATCGATTTCTGGGCGGCCAAGTCGGGCGCAGCCAAGGGCGCCAAGCGAGAAAAGCCCGCCAAGGACAAGCCGGGCAAGGCGCGCAAAGCCAGGTCCGAGTAACGCCGGTCTGCCAGGAATCCTGCCTGCCCTCACTCACCCGACACCGCCATGCACGCCATCCGCCATCGCGCCCGCGCGCCCCTCGTGCCAGCCCTGCTCCTCGGCGTGGTGGCGGTCCTCCTCGGAAGTGTCGCGCCCACGCGTGCCTTCGCCGATCCGCTGCCGGGGCGGTGGAGTGAATCGAGGGCGCGGACGTGGGATCTGAACACCGGCTGGAAAGTGGGGTGCAACTACGGTCCCGCCACCGCGATCAACCAGTTGGAAATGTGGCAGGCCGACACGTTCGACCCGGCCACCCTCGATCGCGAGCTGGGCTGGGCGCAGGACCTGGGGTTCAACAGCCTGCGCGTCTTCCTCCATGACCAGGCGTGGAGCCAGGACCCGAAAGGGTTCCTCAAGCGCGTCGACACCTTCCTCGACCTCGCGGAGAAGCACCGCATCGGCGTGATCCTCGTGCCCTTCGACGCGGTCTGGGACCCGTTCCCGAAGGCGGGTCCCCAGCGGGCGCCCAAGCCGCACGTGCACAACTCCGGCTGGGTGCAGTCGCCGGGCGCCGAGATCCTGGGCGATCCGTCGCGGCACGATTCGATGAAACCGTACCTCGACGCCGTGATGCATCGTTTCCGCAACGACCGCCGCGTCCATGCTTGGGACCTCTTCAACGAGCCGGACAACCCCAACACTTCGGCCTACGGCAGCGTGGAATTGCGCGACAAAAAGGAGCGCGCGCTGGAGTTCCTCACCAAGGTGTGGGGATGGGCCCGCGCGATCGAAGCCAGGCAGCCCCTGACTTCGGGAGTCTGGATCGGCAACTGGGCGGATCCCGAGAAGCTCACCCCGATGGAGAAGTTCCAGCTCGAGAACTCCGATATCATCAGCTTCCACCATTACGGGGACCTCGCCGGCCTGCAGAAGTGCGTCGAGAACCTGCGCCGCTACCGACGGCCGATCCTCTGCACCGAATACATGGCGCGCCCGGTGGGCAGCACCTTCGATCCGCACCTCGGCTGGATGCGGGAGCGGAACGTCGCCGCCTACAACTGGGGATTCGTCGCGGGGAAGACGCAGACGCAGTACCCGTGGGATTCCTGGAAGCAGACCTACACCGCCGAACCGCCGGTGTGGTTCCACGAGATTTTCCGCGCGGACGGCCGCGCCTACCGGCCCGAGGAAGTGCGCTACATCCGACGCATCACGCGTGCGGATCAGCGGTGAATCCTGGCCGAGGGCGGCGGACTTCTGCCGGGCCGGACGACGCACCGGCCCCTTCGATGGGCGCGAATCGGCGCGACGACCCGCTCGTCACTCGACGCCTTCGCCGAGTTCGACGTTCCAATAGGCGAGGTCGATGAAGTGCCGCCACTGGTCGTGCGCCGTCACCCCCATCTGCACATGCAGAAACGGTCGCCACTTGGGCCGCTTGGGCTTCCGGATGAGACGCAGGCCGGCCTCCTGGGGCGTCCGGTTGCCCTTCCGCGTATTACACGGGATGCAGGAGCACACGATGTTCTCCCAGGTGGTGGGCCCGCCACGGTCGCGCGGCACCACGTGATCGAGATTCAGGTCCTTCCGCTCAAAGATCCGCCCGCAATACTGGCAGGTGTTCTTGTCGCGCTCGAAGATGTTATGGCGCGTGAACTTCACCTCCTTGGCCGGGAGTTGGTCGAAGACCATCAGGAGGATCACGCGCGGGATGCGGATCTTGAAGGAGATCGTGTGGATGCTCTCGGGATGCGGCTCGGCGTCCGAGATGTCGCGCCACTCGCGGAAATTGTAGGTCTGGAAGGAGCCGTCGCCCGCATTGAGCACCACCTGCGCCTGTCCCTGGAAGAGCAGGGTGAGCGCGCGGCGAACAGAGCACACATTCACCGCCTGCCACAGGCGATTGAGCACCAGGACCTGTTGTTCCAGGAATCCATTCATGGCGCCAAACGTGGCGCGGAATGTAGCGGGACGAATTTGCAGGTGTCAACCGACGCCGAGCCACGGACTTGCTACGCCCCGTTGAAACCCCGGGGCCGCCACCGTACCTTGCGCGGAACTCGTCCATCCGCGCCCTCCACGCCATGACTCCCC
>CAZYJB010000102.1:0-9143 GCA_964647675.1 uncultured Verrucomicrobiota bacterium
GCGATCGGACACCCGCCCGCGGCGACCGTGCTGCGCCTGCCCATGGGACGCGGCATCACCGGCTGGGTTCTGATGCAGGGACGCGCGGCACGGGTGGGTGATGTGCGGCGGGATCCACGCTATCTCATGGTGCGGCCCGAGGTGAGTTCCGAATTGGCCGTGCCGGTGGTGATCGAGGGTGAGGTGCGCGGCGTGTTGAACGTCGATTCCGAGCAGCCGGACGCGTTCTCCGCGGCCGACGAGGAGGTGCTCGACGGGCTGGCGCGGCATGCGGCGGTCGTGATCCGCAACACCTGGCTCTTCGAGCAGGCACGCCGCAAGGCGACCCTGCTGACCAGCCTCGCGGCGATCGCGCGTGCCATGAACCAGGCGTACAGCCTGTCCGAGGTGCTCCAGCTGATCACGCGTGAAGCCGTGCAGCTGATGGGCGCGAAGCTCAGCTCGCTTCTGCTCATCTCGGACGGGGCCGAGGAACTCGTGGTCAAGGCGAGCCATGGCGCGGGCCCGGATTATCTGGGTCGTGGGAGTCTGAACCTCGACGAGAGCCTGGTCGGCGTGGTGGTGCGCCGGCGGAAGCCGCTCCAGATCGAGGACGTGCGTTCGTCGCGCCTCTACCAGAGCACCGAGGTGGCACGACGCGAAGGCCTCGTCTCACTGCTCAGCGTGCCGCTGATGTTGAATCAGGAACCGCGCGGCGCGCTGAACGTCTACTCCGGCGAGCCCCACACCTTTTCCAACGAGGAAATCCAGACGCTGCTCGCACTGGCCGAGTTGTCCGCCATCGCCCTGGAGCGCGCACGGCTCGGCGAGCGCATGGAGCAGGCGGAGGAACAGCTCCGACAGAGCGACAAGCTGTGCGCCCTCGGATTGCTCGCCGCGGAAGTCGCGCACGAGATCAGGAATCCGCTGACCGTGATGAAGATGCTTTATCACTCGCTCGACCTTCAGTTCCCGGGCGGGGATCCCCGCCAGGAGGACGTGCGCCTGATCGGGCAGAAAATGGATCACCTCAACCGCATCGTGGAGCAGATCCTCGACTTCGCGCGCCACGCCGAGCCGCGGATGGAGATGATCGCCGTGGGCGACCTCGTCGAGGACCTGCGATTGCTGACGCGCCACAAGATGCGTGCGCAGTCGGTGGAACTGGAGGTGGACGTCCCCACGGACGTCCCACGATTGCGTGCGGATCCCATCCAACTCGAGCAGGCGTTCCTCAACCTCCTCTTGAACGCCGTGGAGGCCATGCCCTCGGGCGGACGCCTGAGGGTGCGGGCGCGGAAGGAAGGGGCCGACGAAGGCGGGGGCGGGCCGGGGGAACTGGTGATCGCCTTCACGGATACGGGCAACGGCATGACTTTGCCGGCCGGGGGCGGGCGGCCCGTCTCCTTCCTCAGCTCCACCAAGCCACGCGGCACGGGCTTGGGGCTGGCCATTGTGACGCGCGTGGTGGAAGGCCATCGGGGCCGCATTCACTTCGAGTCGGAACCGGGGAAGGGCACCACCGTCACCCTGCGATTCCCGCTGGACGACCCGGACATCGAGAACGGCGGGGCATGATCGATCCTGGGGACGGACCCGCCATGAAACCGAGGTTCCAGACCATGGCCGCTTGAGTCGGCGTCGGGGTTCCGCTATCGCGGTCGCGTGGCGCAGTTCAAGGCAACGGACCGGTTTGAGTTCGAGCGACGTCTCGTGGAGTCCGGATGCGATCGCGTGGCGGGAGTGGACGAGGTGGGCCGCGGTCCCCTGGCGGGACCCGTGATGGCAGCGGCGGTGGTGTTTCCGGCGGATTGGATCCGGGACGGCATGCCGGAAGCCGGACGTGGGCTCAACGACTCCAAGCAGCTATCGCCGCGGCGGCGCGAGCAGTTTCATGCCTGGCTCATCTCCACACCGGGGATCGAAGTGGCCCTGGAGCAGGTCGATGTGGCGGAGATCGATGCGGTCAACATCCTCCAAGCCACCCACCAGGCCATGGTCCGTGCCCTGTCGAAACTGGCCCGTCCGCCCGGGCACGTGCTGGTCGACGGGCTGCGCGTTGCGTCGATCGGGGAGGCGCAGACCGCCCTCGTGAAAGGCGATTCGCTCAGCTATTCCATCGCCGCCGCGAGCGTGGTCGCGAAAGTAACGCGCGACCGTTGGATGACCGAGGCCAACGCGCGCTGGCCCGGGTACGGGTTCGCCGTTCACAAAGGGTATCCGACTCCGGATCACCTTCGTGCGCTGGCGAAGTTGGGGCCGTGCCCGATCCACCGGCGATCGTTCGCTCCGGTGGCACGGGTGGTCGTGCAGGGAACACCTTTCTCCCTTGGGGATTGAAGCTGGGGCTTCCGCGTTGGCTGACGTGCTGGTTTGGTGCGCGCTCGGCACGCGAGTGGGAGCCCACGGCGCACCGGCGCGGGCGGTTGGGCGAGGTGGCGGCGCGTCGGCACCTCGAATCGAAGGGCCTCGTGGTTCTCGCGGTGAACGTCCGCACGACCCGAGGTGAGCTGGACCTGGTCCTGCGCGACCGGGACTGCCTGGTCTTCGCCGAAGTGAAGGCGCGTTCGCGACGGTCGTGGACGCGGCCGTCGAGGGCAGTCGACGCGCGCAAGCGCCGCGCCCTGTCCCGCGCGGCGTGGGACTACCTGCGCCTGGTGGGTTGTCCCCGAGTGAAGTTCCGGTTCGACATCGTGGAGGTGCTGCTCGACGGGGACGAGGTGGGGGAAGTGCGTCATCTGGTCGATGCGTTTGCGCTCGCGCCGCCTTCCCGCTACGGATGAGTGCGCATGCCGGAATTGCCCGAAGTGGAAGTGCTGGCGCGGCATCTGGACCAATGCCTGCGCGGTCGACGCGTGGAGCGCGTGGAGGTGCCGCGCCTGCGCGCCATCCGACCGCATGCTGCAGCCGAACTGGCGTCGGCACTGGAGGGCGCTGTGATCGGCTCCGTCGGGCGGCGTGCCAAGTACCTCGTCTGGACGGCACGGGTGGACCGCCAGCCCGGTGGCGAGCGGCGCTGGCTGGTTCATCTGGGCATGACCGGGCGCGTCCTCGTGCGGGCACCGGGCGGAGCGCCCATCCGCCATGCTGCCGTGGTCCTGCGGTTGGATGGAATGGAGGTTGTGTTCGAAGATCCGCGCGGGTTCGGACGGTGGACCATCGACGATCACGCGTTGGCCGCCCTGGGGCCTGAGCCATTGGCCGACGACTTCACGCCGGAAACACTCCGGGAGGCCCTGAAGACCTCGCGGCAGGCGGTGAAGGTACGGTTGCTCGATCAGGCGGCGCTGGCCGGGGTGGGCAACATTTACGCCAGCGAAGCCTTGTTTCGCGCGGGGATTTCGCCACGGAGAAGGGCGGCCTCGCTCAAGCGCGCCGACGTCGCCCGCCTGTGGGCGGCGGTGCGGGCGGTGCTCGGTGACGCCATCCGGTTCGGCGGCACGCTGCCCTTGGATTTCACCGGGGACGGACGCGGCGACGGGCTGTTCTATCATGGGCTCGCCGGGGGAGCGTCACCGGGCTATGAGGAACGCCTGCGTGTTTACGACCGGGCGGGTGAGCCCTGCCTTGCGTGCGGCACGCCCATCCGGAAATGGATCCAGGCGGCGCGGAGCACCTACTATTGCCCGCGTTGCCAGAGGTGAATGCGGCCATGGGAAGATCGACCATCATGCGGCAGGGAACGATTCCAACGGGAGCGACAACAGCAACCCGATCAGCGGTCCTGGCGTGGCTGCTCGTCATCGGGGGGGCGTGGGCCTGGGGCGCGCCAGCCTCTCCCCCGGATGTGCGGCGCGATGCCACCGTGACCGCGGTCGACCAGGTGCTTCCGAGCGTGGTCAACATCGGCACCCTGTCCGCGGAGCGCGCCGATCCGTATGAGCAGATGCTGCGCGATTTCTTCGGCTACGGTCAGCGCCAACCCGACACCGTGTACAGCAGCGGGTCGGGCGTGGTGGTCGACGAGGAGGGCTGGGTGCTGACCAACTTCCACGTGGTGCGCGAAGCCGCGCGGGTTCAGGTGACGCTGGCCGACGCCGCAGAACCGCTGGAGGGCGAAGTGGTGTCCGTGTCCCAGGCCAACGACCTCGCCTTGATCCGGATTCAGGGAAGGCCCGGCCAGCGGTTCCGGGCGGTGGCGCTCGCGGCGGACGACGACCTGTTGCTCGGGGAGACGGTGCTGGCGATGGGCAATCCGTACGGTCTGGGGGGATCGGTGAGCCGCGGCATTCTGAGTTCGAAGACGCGCCGTGCGGAACGGGACGGGGAACCGATGGAGCCGGAGGATTGGCTGCAGACGGATGCCTCGATCAACCCGGGCAACAGCGGCGGTCCGCTGGTCAATCTGCGAGGTGAGCTGATCGGGCTGAATGTGGCCATCCTCGCGCGCGCGCAGGGCATCGGCTTTGCGATCCCGATCAAGCGCATCCATGCCGCGTTGGCGGACATGTGTTCGCCCGAGACGCTGCAGGGGCTGTGGTTTGGCGGGACCGTGCGCGGCTCGCGGCCGCCGTTGGTGGTGACCGAGGTTCAGCGCGACAGTCCCGCGGAGACGGCCGGGCTCGAGCCCGGAGATGAGGTTCTTTCGGTGAACGGCAAGTCCGCCCGAACCTTCCTGCAATTCCATCGTGAGTTGGGGCGCGGCGGCTCGAAGACGGTTCGGCTCATCGTGCAGCGCGGGGACGCGCGACGGGAGTTGACGGTGACGATGGTGCCGCAGACCGAGGTTTTCGACGCCGCGTTCTTCCGCCGACGTCTGGGGGTGGTGCTGGAACCGGTGTCGGACGAAGTGCTGGCCCGGCTGCGGCTGCCGCGATCCGGCGCATTGGCGGTGGTCTCGGTCGACCGCGGGAGTCCGGCCGAGCGCGCGGGGGTCGAGAAGGGTCTCATCGTGAAGGCGGTCGATGGGCACGCACCGGGCAGCCTCGTCAACCTCGGGCGCTACCTGCAACGCAAGCGCGCCGGAGAAACGGTCTCGTTGTCCCTCCTCGCGGCGCGGCGCCGCGGCATGATCCTCCAGCTCAGCGAAGGACGCGCCGAAGTGCGCCTGCGCTGACGCCGACCCTGAAATTGTGGATGGCAGGCCGCGGCAGTGCTGGGCACGCTGCGCGCGTGGCGATTCATGCGAGTGCAGTCATCGACCCGAAGGCGGAGCTGCATCCGACCGTGGAGGTTGGTCCGTACGCTGTGATCGAGGCCGGAGTGTCCTTGGGCGAGGGATGCCGGGTGGGGCCGCACGTCCATCTCGCCGGCATTCTGATTGCGGGCGCGCGCAACGTGTTCAGCACGGGGTGTGTGGTCGGGGGCGACCCCCAGGACCTGCGCTTTGCGGGCGGCGCCACGCGGATCCGGATGGGGGACGACAATCAGATCCGCGAGCATGTGACCGTGCATCGGTCGAACCGGCCCGACGAGGACACCGTGCTGGGTTCGGGGAATCTGCTCATGGCGCATTGTCACCTCGGGCACAACACCCGGTTGGGCGACCTCGTGATCATTGCCAACGGCGCGCAATTGGCGGGGCACGTGCAGGTGGCGGATCGGGTCTTCATCTCCGCCAATTGTTTGATTCATCAGTTCGTGCGCATCGGCACCCTGGCGCTCATGCAGGGCGGGGCGGGCATTGGCAGGGACCTGCCCCCGTTCTGCATGGCGCGCGGCGTGAATCGAGTCTGCGGCTTGAATGTGATCGGCATGCGGCGCGGCGGCGTGCCCTCCGAGGCGCGCCTCGAGTTGCGGCGCCTTTACCAGGTGCTTTACCGCTCGGGCGGTGCGTTCCGGGAAACGCTGGCAAGAATGGAACCGCTGGTGAGCAGCTCCTGGGGACGTCAGCTCCTCGATTTTGTGAGCGTGAGCAAGCGCGGGATTGTCGTTGAGCGCGAGGTGGATCCTCCAGCGGGCGACACGGACCAGGCCGGTTGACCGGCGGGCGCGGGTCGGGATCAGAGGCTTGAGAAGGGGGTGGGGTTCGGATCGGGCCGGGATGCGGGCACAAAAAAACCCCTTCCCCGCGAAGGGAAGGGGTCGTGGTGGAGCCGGGGCTCCTTAGAACTTGTAGAGGATGTTCAGGCCGAGGATGTAGGCATTCTCCTCGGGGCTGGCCGCGGTGCCGAAGCCACCGGCGCCATCCGAGAGATCCTTGTCCCAGCGGAACTCGAGACGGGTCAGGACGTTCGCCCAGAGACCGTAGTCGAGGGTCGCGGTCACGCCGAACAGCTCTTCGCCATCGGGACCGGGGGCGCCCCAGGTGCCGTTGGAGCCCTGCGCGTATTCACCGCGGAGGCCGAGCTTGATCTGCTCGCTGAGCTGGTAGGTGAGGTAGCCGGCGAAGGCCGCCGCGTAGTCCGTGTTGGTGTCGGTGGTCTCGACCGTGCGGTAGTCGATGGCCGCGCCGACGCCGAGCCCGGTGAGCGGAGTCGGAACCGTGAGGCCGGCGTAGAGCGACGTGCGGGGATCCGCGTCGCCGATCTCGGCGGAGCCGAGGCCGTGGACAACACCGGCGTACAGGGTCGCGCCCTTCAGCGCGCCCCAGGACTCGGGGGCGGTGACGGAGAGCGAGCCGAGATAGGTCTGGAGACCGAAGTCGCGATCGACGCCGGCTTCCGCGCCGGGCGCGTTGATGCGCGCGTTCCAGGAGTTGGCGATGCCGCCGCTGAGGGAGATGCCCTCGGCGACCTGATAGCTCAGGAGCAGGCCGGTGTGCTGGGTCGGTTCGATGAAGTAACCGTACGAGCGGCTGTAGTTCGGGTTGTTGCCCGACTCGAACACTTCGTAACCGATGACGGTGTCGAACACGCCGACCTTGGCGATCAGGTCATTGCCGACGGGCGTCTGCAGCGTGACGTAGGCCTGCTTGATGGCGAAGTCACTGTTGTTCTCGCCGAGGACCGACGAGGTGCCCAGCGTGTTGCCGTCCGGGCCGAAGAGCAGGTCGACCTTGTAACCGGCGGACCAGTCACCTTCGTCGAGGGGCTTCTCGATGGTCAGCTTGACGACATCGAGGTTGATCTTGTCGAGCTTGTCGGCGCCGTCGAACGAGCGGCCAGGGAGGCGGCTCATGCTTCCGTCGTCGTCTTCTCCGAGGTCGAAGAAGGCCGACGTGCTGACGTAGCCGCTGATGGTGGTCGACGTGAGGGCGGTTTCCACCGGGCTCGACTTCGACTCCTCAGCCTGAACGACCGAGCCGGCGCTCACAATGCCAGCGGCGATAAGCGCCGCCGTACGCAGGTTGTAGTTCATACCTATGGGGTTCCTCCGATACAGTCTGGTGTGTGCATTGCGCAGCCTTCAGGTGTCGTCCGGCTCCGGGGCGCGCCTCCGGGGGTTGCACCGGACGGTGCATTCAACGGCGCGGACGTTAGGGAAGCCCGACGCCCGGGACAACCCCAATTTTGGGGTCCGCTCCCGGCCGAAAGTGGGGGTTCCCCGGTCAGAATACGTGCGGAACCCCCTCTTCCAGGATGCGCACCTTGTCGCTGAGGCCATGGTGGTCCGCGAGTTCCGACAACCAGCGCGGCGGTTCGTCCAGGTCTTCGAAGGATAGTTTGAACGACCCGAAATGCATCGGCACGAACCAGGACGCGCGCAGGTCCTTGAACGCCTTGACCGCTTCGTCCGGGCCCATGTGTACCCGCCGGAACGTGTCGGGGTAATAGGCACCGATCGGCAGCAGCGCGACCTCCGGCTGCAGTTTGCGTCCGATCTCGCGGAAGCCTTCAAAGTACGCGCTGTCGCCCGCGTGATAGATGGACCGGCCCTGGTGACGCAGGACGAAGCCGCCGTAACCACGATGGTGGTCATGCAACGTGCGCGCCCCCCAGTGCTCGCAGGGCGTCAGGGTCACCGACCAGTCGGCGTGCGAGAAGGACTCCCACCATTGAAGCTCGATGATGCGGTGGAAGCCCACCCCGCGTGCCAGGTCGCCCATGCCCCACGGCATGACCCCCAGCCGCGGCTCGGGCAGACGCCGCAGCGTCTTGCGATGGAAATGATCGAAGTGGGCGTGGGTCAGGAGGACGAGGTCGATTGGTGGGAGGTGACGTATGCTCAGTCCGGCGCGCCGCACGCGCTTCAGGAGGAACAGCCAGTTCGCGAAATTGGGGTCGATGAGGATATTGAGATCCGTGAACTGAATGAGAAATGAGGCGTGCCCGATCCACGTGACCGCCACCTGCCCCCGGCTCAACCGGGGGAACGCAGGGGCCTTGGTGGTCCCCGTGCGCCGCATGATCAGCGCCTTCCACACCATCTCATGGAAGAAGGTGCGCGGGTTGAAATGATTGCTGGGGGTGAGTTCGCGGAATGACCGTGGAATGCGCCGTCTCGGCCGGTAGGGGGCGGGTCGTGTGGGTCCGGGAGGCGTCATGGGTGGGACCGGTCTGTCCCGGGCCCAAGACTGCGGTAAGTGCCTGGGGATGTCCATGGGTGCGCAACGTCCTGGACGGCGCGTTTCCCGGTGCCGGGGGCGCTGCCTGAATAAAGCGGTCAGGGCGCCGTCAGAAGCCGCGGAAGGATGAATCAAGGCAAGACAATGAATGCGAAGCTCCTGTCAGTTCTGGTGGCCACGGCGTTGACGGCTGGCGGAACGGCCCACGCTGGCCGGCATGATGCCGCGTGGGCGGCCGTTGGTGGCCTGGTGGTGGGCGCGGTCGCGGGTGCGGCCATCGCGAGTTCGGCGCCGCCGCCGACGGTGGTCTACACGGCCCCGTCGCCGCCCGTGGTTTACGCCCCGGCACCGGTGGTCTATCGCGCGCCCCGCGTGGTTTGCGCTCCCGCCCCTGTGGTGGTGCATCGGCCGGTGTGCGCACCGCCCAGGGTCGTCTACGCGGCGCCGCCCGTGGTTTGCGTGCCAGCCCCCGTGATCGTGCACGGCGGCGGTCCTTGGCGGCATGACCGGCACGGCCGACACGCCGGCCCGCACGTCCGGGTTTCGGTTGGCTGGTGACCAATGGGTTGCCCGGTTCCGGGAGCCTCAATCCCGGCGGAGCTGGAAATAAGATTGGCGGCGGCTCCGGTTGGTTTTAGGACGCGTGCGGCGGCTTCCCTCCACGAAGCCGCCGCGTTGCATGAACACCAGCCTCATTCCGGATCCCTTTCGCGCGCGCCTGGATCGCTATCTTCGGACGCCTCCCCGCCTGGGGCATGGCGTTTATGTAGCTCGGGGC
>CAZYJB010000103.1:0-9104 GCA_964647675.1 uncultured Verrucomicrobiota bacterium
TGGGCGGGCACCTCGGGTGGCGCTTCGCCACGGAGGACCGCTTCGAAGGCCGGGTTGGCCGGCTGACCCGCACGGCGCGACTTTTCGTAGTGATACCGCGCCAACTCGAGGAAGGGCGGCTTTTGCGTGCCGTAGACCACCGCGAGGTTGTAGTGCGCCGTGGCCGAGCCCGGATTCAACTTCAGCGCCTTGCGCAACGCTGCCTCGGCGGCCGGGCGTTGTCCGCGCTGACTCAGCGTGATGCCGAGGTAGTTCTGCGTATCGGCGCTGTCCGGATCGAGCTGGGCCGAGCGGCTGAGCGCTTCGAAGGCCTCCTCATACTTCTGCTCGCGAAACCGGATGATGCCCACGAGCGAGAGGCTGAACGGATCCTGGGGATCCTCGGCCAGGACGCGTTTCAGGAAGACGTCGGCTTCGGCCAGGCGCGCCTGCTCGACCAGGATGGCGGCGAGATTGCCAAGGGTGAAGACGTTGCGTTCGTCGAGGGTGAGGATCTCGCGATAGGCCTTCTCCGCGTCGTCCAGTCGACGCTGGGCAAAGGCGCGCTGGGCCTGGGCCGCCAGGATGCCGGCGCCGGCGGGCAGGTCGCTGGTCGTGCGACGGCGCACGGCCGCTTCCACGCTGGTGGCCGGCTTCGCGCCCGGAGCCGTGGCGGACGTGGGAGCATTGGTAGACGGAGCTGCCGCTGGAGGGGTCGCCGGCCCAGGAGCCGCGCGCTCCACCTGCGCCACCTGCACGGGAGCCGGCAGTTGCGCGCGTTCGGTCGGCGCTTTGAACAGCGCGCGCTCCTCGGGCGTGTACGGCTCCGGCTTCGCCTCCAGCACGCGCACCTTGGCCTCCAATCGCTGCACCTCGGAGTTCAACGAGGCCAGCCGCGTCTCGGTGCCGGCCGAATCGCGGCGTCGCAGCTCGGCCACTGCGGCCTCGAGTTCGGACCGCAGGGTATCGCGCTCGCGTTCAAGCCGGCGCGCGCGCAACGACTCGAGGGCGGCCTCGTCGTCCGGCGGCACTTCGGAAACCTTGAGGCTGGCGGGCGTGACGCGAATGGCGGTGAGCTTCTCGATCTCGCGGACGAGATCGGCATTCTCCCGCCTTAGACCGGCCGAGGCGGCGCGGGAGGCGTCGAGTTCCTGACGGAGCGAGGCGAGGTCGGTGTCACGCGCCGGTGACTTGGAATCCTTGCGCGACGACGCCAGTTCCTTGCGCAGCGTCTCGATCTCCTGCTTGAGCGCGGACGTGGCCTCCGAATCGCGGCGGCCCGGCGACTCGAGTCGGGCGACGAGCTTGGCGCGTTCGTCGCGCAACTGCTCCGACTGCCGGCGTTCCGCGGCGAGCTCGGTCCGGGTGACCTTCAGTTCCTGCTCCAACTCGACGGATTTGCGCGCCAGTTCGAGCGCGCGCTGGCTCTCGGTCATCTGACGGTCGAGGCTGGCCTTGAGAATTTCGTTTTCCTTGGCCAGCGCCAGGTTGCGCTCGCGCGCGCGTTCGAGTTCGGCCGGATCCAGCGCGGCCGCTCGCGGACTCAGCGCCTCCTTGAGCTTGGCCGCCAGCACCGTGCGCTCCGACTCAAGCCGGTTGCGGTGGCTCTCGAGGTTGCGCTGCGAGGCTTCGAGGACTTCCACGCGATCGCGCACCTGCCGCAGGTCGAGCGCGAGACTCGACGCGCGGTCGGTCAGATCACCGATGCGCGAGGCCGCCTCGGCCGACTTCTGAAGGGCCACCGACAGGCTCGACTCGGCGGAGCTGGCCCGCGTTTCCGCGGCCTCCGCGCGCGCGCGTTCCCGGGCGAGATCGAGCGAAAGAGAATCGGCCCGCGTGAGGACCGAGGGATCCGTGGGAACAGCCAGAGCGGGCGCGGCGTTCTCGGCCGGCGCGGTGGGCGCGGTGGGCGCCGCGGGGACGCGATCCTTCAGTTCACCCACCTTGGAGGAGAGGTACTCGCGGCGGAACCGGATGATGGTTTCGTTCCAACCGGGGTGCGCCTTGGAGAACCGCTCGAGATCCTCCAACGCCGCGCGGTAATCGCCGTAGGCGCCGGCCGCATCGGTCGCCGCTGCCCGCGTGTCGCCCTGCTGAATGCGCTCGTAGATCCGCAGGAACTCCGCGTCCGCATTCTGTGCGGAACCGGAGAGCGCCGGGCCGGCAAGCAGCGCGAGGCACAGGGCGAGGCGTTTCATCGACATGACGCTAGCGGTCGTTCCCGCGCCTTGGCAACCGGGGAAAACGGACAGGGCCCGCCGGAAATGCGGCGGGCCCTGTCGGGAAAAGAACGCGTCGAAACCGTGTCCGTCGCGAATCGGTCAGGACAGCGGGTTGGAGCCGTAGTTGAGCATCGGCAACTCGCGGCCGCTCTCGGTCGTCACCTTGCGCGTCTTCTCGTCGAAGAGGCACGCAGCGTTGTAGCGCTCGGACATTTCCGCCAGCGCGATGACCGTCTGCACACGGATGGCCAGCTCGATACCCGCGTTCGGCTGCTTGCCGGAGCGGATGCACTCGAACCAATTCTTCTCGTGCCACTTGATGTCTTCGCCGGGCGTCAGGTTCTCGAACGTGTCGGGATCGACGTCCTCGGTGAAGGGCCGCTCGGGCTTCAACTCCACGCGGTTGCCACCGATGTAGAGCGTCGCGTGCTGGCCCTGGATCATGTCGCGCAGGCCCTGCTCGCTGACCGACGAGCTGCACACCATGAGCTGGTAACCGCTCGGGAACTCGGTCAAGGCCGCCACCATCTCCGGCACGTCGCGCTCGGGCGTGCCCGGCGTCTTCTTGTCGGTGTGCACATGGCGCGTGCCGGTGCAGACCACGCGCCGCGGAAACTCCGGATTGCCGGTCGCCAGCATGAGCGGGTGTAGGCGGTGCGGGAAGAGGTCGCCCAGCAGACCCGCGCAGTACGGGTAGTACTTGCGCCAGCGGAAGTAGTCGTCCGCGGTGAACGGGCGATTCTGCACCACGGGGCCCTTCCAGGCCTTCCAATCGATGTCGTCGGCCGTGGCCCAGCTCTGAATCGGGTAATTCCACTCGCCCTTCGGGCTGTTGCGCATGTACGAACCCTGGCCCAGCACCAGCGGCCCGATCTTGCCGGACTTGCAGAGCTCGGCGGCCTTGTGCCACTTGGCGTCGGAGCAGCCCTGCGACCCGACCTGCAGGATCTTGCCCGTCTTTTTCACCGCGTCGTAAATCTCGAAGCCCTCCGGAAGGTAACGCGCCATCGGCTTCTCCACGTAGATATGTTTCCCGGCACTCATGCCCTCCACGGAGATGCGCGTATGCCAGTGGTCGACCGTGGAGACGACGATCGCGTCGATGTCCTTTTTCTCGAGCAGCTTGCGGTAGTCGGAAAACGCTTCGCACGCCCCGCCATTGTCCTTCTCGATCCAGGCCTTGGCCTCGGCCGTACGGTACTTGGAAACGTCGCACGACGCCGCGAGCGCGACCTTGTTGTCCGCCGCGTTGGCCTTGATGCTGCGCACGTGGGCCATGCCCTGGCCGCCGACGCCGACGAAGCCGAGCACGATGCGGTCGTTGGCGCCGATCACTCGGCCGGTCGACGGCGCGGTGCTCTGACCGTACACCGGGGTCTTGAACGAATGGACTGCCGCCACCGTTGCCGTCGCGGTCGCACCCTTCTTGATGAACTCCCGGCGATTCGACGGACCCGCCAGGTTTTCTCTCTGCGTCGTCTGCATATGTCGCAACATTTTGGGGTTTGAAGTCTGGAAAGCGACCTTAGAACCACGGGCCTCAGGGTCAAATCCGAACTTAAGCCGGACCAATCCTGGGCACGGGTCGAGCCGCTGCTTGCTAATGGACGCCTCGGCGCCGAGGCTCATTCATGCCGGCTTCGGAACGATTCGATTGCGTGGTGCTGGGCAGTGGCATTGCAGGTCTCTTCTTTGCCCTCAAGATCGCCACCCGGCTGCGCGTAGCCTTGGTCACCAAAAAGCAGCGCGCCGACTCCAACACCAACTGGGCCCAGGGCGGCATCGCCGCCGTGCTGGGCAGCGATGACTCTTTCGAAAGCCACGTGCGCGACACGCTGGTCTCCGGCGGCGGTCTCTGCCGCGAGGATGCGGTCCGCTCGATCGTCGGCGAGGGACCGGACGCCATCCGCGAACTCATCGCCTTCGGGATGAAGTTCGACGAGCGCGACGTGCCCGACGAACCCGGCCGCCGCGAGCCGCATCTCACGCGCGAAGGCGGCCATTCGCGCCGCCGCGTCCTGCACTACAAGGACATGACCGGACGCGAGGTCGAACGCGCCCTGCTCGCCGCCGCCGAGCGCGAGCCGAACCTGCGCATGTTCGAGAACCACATCGCGATCGACCTGATCACGCACCGCAAGCTCGGCGCGGGCGCGGAGAATGACCGCTGTGTGGGCATCTACGCGCTCGACCGATCCACCGGCCAGGTGAAGGTTTTCCAGTCGCCCCTCACCGTCCTGGCCACCGGTGGCTGCGGCAAGGTCTACCTCTACACGACCAACCCGGACATCGCGACCGGCGACGGCGTGGCCATGGCCTGGCGGGCCGGCGTGCCGGTGGCCAACATGGAATTCATCCAGTTCCACCCCACCTGCCTCTTCCACCCGCGCGCCAAATCGTTTCTCGTTTCGGAGGCGGTCCGCGGCGAGGGCGGCATTCTCAAGACGCAGGACGGCCGCGAGTTCATGGATCGTTATGACGAGCGCGCCTCACTGGCGCCGCGCGACGTGGTGGCCCGCGCGATCGATTCCGAGATGAAACGCTCGGGCGCCTCCCACGTGGTGCTGGACATCACGCACAAGCCGGCGCCATTCATCATCTCGCACTTCCCCAACATCTACCGCACCTGCCTCGATCTTGGCATCGACATGACCAAGGAACCGGTGCCGGTGGTGCCCGCGGCGCACTACCAATGCGGCGGCGTGGTCACCACGCTCTCGGGGGAAACCGGTCTGCCCGGCCTCTACGCCATCGGCGAAGTGGCCTGCACCGGGCTCCATGGCGCCAACCGCCTGGCCAGCAATTCGCTCCTCGAAGCGGTGGTTTGCGCACGCCGGGCCGCCCGTCTCGTGCTCGACTCGCCGCCCGCCGCGTCGCGCGTCGACATCCCGCCCTGGCAGGCCGGGGACGCCCATGACCCCGACGAATTGGTTGTGGTCAGCCACAACTGGGACGAAATCCGCCGGCTCATGTGGGACTACGTCGGGATCGTGCGCACCGACAAACGCCTGCGCCGCGCCGCCAAGCGCCTGTCCAACCTCCAGGAGGAGATCCACGAGTACTACTGGAATTTCACCGTCACCAGCGACCTGCTCGAGCTGCGCAACATCGCCACGGTCGCGGAACTGATCGTGCAGTCCGCGCTGCTCCGCCCCGAGAGCCGCGGCCTGCATTACAATCTCGACCGCCCCGTCGCCGACCCGCTTTGCGCGCCGCGGGACACGGTCATGCAGCGGAAGTTCTGAGAGACCATCCGAGAAGTCCGTGAAGCCCTGCGGCGAGGGATTCTGGCGGCGCCCGAAGGTCTCTGCCCCCCTTTCGGGGGATTGGCTGCAACCGGTGCCGTGCGCTACGTGTAGGCCTCAGTCATGGAAACGGTCTACGGAATCCTCGCCGGTCTCGCGCTTGCCGCCGCGTGCGGTTTCCGCGTGTTCGTCCCCCTTCTGGTCGCCAGCATCGCCGTGCACGCGGAACTGCTGACGCCGAGCCCCGAGTTTGCCTGGCTCGGCACGATTCCCGCCCTGATCATGCTGTCGGTGGCGACCGGTCTCGAGATCGCGGCCTACTACGTGCCGTGGCTCGATCACGCACTCGATACCCTGGCGTCGCCTGCCGCGGTGGTGGCCGGTTCTCTCGTCGCCGCGTCGTTCGTGACTGACATGGACCCGCTGATGCGCTGGTCGCTGGCGATCGTTGCCGGAGGTGGCCTCGCAGCGGTGGTGCAAGCGGGTTCCGTCGCGGCGCGCAGCGCCTCCCTCTCTCTCAGCGCCGGTCTCGCCAATCCGGCCGTGGCCACCGCGGAACTCGCGGGCGCGGTCACCACCAGTGCCGTGGCCGTCACCGCGCCCTGGCTGGCGATCGTCGGTCTGGTCGGCCTCGGATTGCTGCTCGTGACCGCCTGGAACCGCCGCCGCCACTCGCGCAGCGAAGCCTGATCGGGACTTGGATTCCTCACGCCGCCGCCGTGGAGGCGGCGCGCGACCGATCCAGCGGCTCCTTTTGCGAGTACCAATACCAACCGGCACGAGCTCACGCTCGCGGCGAGGATCGGCACACTTCCACTACGCCTGCGCCGTCTCGTCCACCGCCTGGAGAATGGCGCGCTTGAAGGTGTCAATGCCCTCGCCGAAACCCGCGGCCATCTGAATGGCGGGAGTCCGGGGCACGCGCCGCTTGAACTTCTTCAGGTTCTCGACCGCCACCGTCTCGTCCATCTTGTTGGCGACCACGAGACGCCGCCGCTCGAGCAGCGAGCGGTCGTACATTTCCAGTTCCGCAAGCAACTGGCGGTAGTCGTCCCACGGTGTGCGGCCGTCCGTGCCCGCCATGTCGAGAACGACCACCAGCACCTTGCAACGCGCGATGTGTCGCAGGAAGGCGTGGCCGAGGCCGACGTTGCGGTGCGCGCCTTCGATGAGGCCGGGCACGTCGCACACCACCAGGCGACGGTACTGCCCGCACTCCACGATGCCGATCTGCGGGGTCAGGGTGGTGAACGGATACGCGGCGATCTTCGGGCGCGCCTTTGAGATGGCGGCGAGCAGGGTGGATTTACCGGCGTTCGGGAAACCGACCAGGCCCACGTCGGCGATCATGCGCAGTTCGAGGATGTAGTCCCCCTCGGCCCCCGGTTCACCAGGCTGCGCGAACCGTGGCGTTTGCCGCACCGACGTGGCGAAATTGCGGTTCCCGAGTCCGCCGCGCCCGCCCTTGCAGAGCACAAACCGCTGTCCGTGCGTGGTGAGGTCGGCCACCAACTCGCGATCGCCCTGCCTGACTGGACCCGTCTCCTCGTCCGCCTCGAGATTGACCTCGACCGCCCGGATGCCGCCGCCGGCGTGCCGGATGACCGGGCGCCCGCTGGCCGCGGCCTTCAGCAGACCGGGGGTTTCGCGCGCGCTGCCCTTGCCCTTGGCGTTGCCGGACTGCTTCGGCGCGTCCTCGGCGTCCACGTCGCTTTCCAGCGCCCGGGTCCTCGGTGGCTCCACGGCATCATCCGGGGCGCACCGCCAGACCAGGGTTCCGCAGGGCACTTTCACCAGCAGGTCCTTCCCGGCGTGCCCGTCCATGCCCTTGCCCATGCCGTGGTCGCCATGCTCAGCGAGCAATCGCGGCTGGTAGAACTGGTGGATCAGGTTGTTGAGGTCGTGGTCGGCTTCGAGGATGACATCCCCTCCCCGGCCGCCATTGCCGCCGTCGGGCCCGCCCTTGGGCCGGTAGGCTTCGCGCAGGAACGCGATGCAGCCCTTCCCGCCGTGGCCGGCGCGGGCGAACACTTTGACTTCGTCGACGAACATGGCGTGGAAAGCAAAAGGCGAGGCAACGACGCCTCGCCTGTCTCAAGAATCACATCTGACCCGCCCACTTCACCTGCGCGTTCCCCGGCGCGCCGAGGGGACCCGGGTGGGACCGCGGCGAATCGGAGGACAGCCGGTCAGTTGTTGGCGGAGCCGGCAGGTGCCGCGTTGGGCAGGATGTTCACACGGCGCAGGTGCGTGTCGAACTTCACATGGCCGTCGGTCAGTGCGTAGAGGGTCCAGTCGCGACCGGTGCCGACGTTGCGTCCCGCCGTGAACTTGGTGCCGCGCTGGCGCACGATGATCGTGCCGGCGGTGACCAGTTCGCCACCGAACCGCTTTACGCCCAGTCGCTTGCTGTGACTGTCGCGGCCGTTACGGCTACTGCCTTGTCCTTTTTTGTGTGCCATGGCTTGGCTCCTTCCTTCGTCTCGAAATGCTTGATATCCCGATCCCGACGCCGGCCGGCGTCAGCTCTGGATCTCTTTGACCTGCACCACCGTCAGCTCCTGGCGATGCCCCTGCTTCTTGTGATAGCCCTTGCGGCGTTTCATCTTCCAAATGATGTCCTTCTCGCCGCGCTTGTGCTCCAGCACATCGGCCACGACCTTCGCGCCGGCCACCGTCGGCAGGCCCACGCTGATCTGACCGTCGCGGTTCACCAGCAGCACGCGGTCGAACGTCACCGCCTGCCCGACATCGGTGCCCAAACGCTCCACTTCGAGCTTGTCGCCCGTGGAAACCCGGTACTGCTTCCCGCCAGTTTCTAAAACGGCATACATAAATGACCCTGCAAAAGGGCCGGAACCTTGCCCGCAATTTCCGGACCCTGTCAACGCCCCATTTCTGGACAACGCGCCACCACCTCCGCCCATACCCGCGCCGCGACCACCTCGGGGGTCCCCGATCCATCGACCGCGCGCACGCGCTCCGGCTCGGCCTGCGCCACGGCACGATACCCGGCCGACACCCGCTCGAAGAAGTCCGCCGCTTCCGCCTCGAACCGGTCCGGACCTCCGGCCGCACCCGCGGCCCGCTCCCGCGCCGCCCGGCGCGTCGCCGCCACGTCTTCCGACACCTCGAAGAGCAGGGTCAGATCCGGCCGTGTCCCGCCCACGGCGAACTCGACGATCCGCGACACCCAGGCTGCGTCGAGTCCACGACCCCACGCCTGATAGGCCACGGTGGAATCGAAAAACCGGTCGCACAACACCACCGCCCCCCCGGCCAGCGCGGGCCGGATCCCCTCGCGCACCAACTGCGCCCGCGCGGCGTTCATCAGCAGCAATTCTGCCTCCGCCACCATTCCGCGGCCTGCCGGACTGTGCTTCAGCGTGTGACGCAGTTCCTCGCCCAGCGGCGTGCCGCCCGGTTGGCGCAACGCCAGCACCGTGCGCCCGGCGGCACGGCAACGCGCGGCCAGCAGCCGGAGTTGGGTCGACTTGCCGCACCCTTCGGTGCCTTCGAACGTGATGAAGTATCCCGCCATGCACGGTGCCCCGGAACCGAGGTTTTCCCACTCGTCCCGCACGCGCATCGCCTCCGGGGCGACGTTCCTAGCCTTCCGACCCGGCACCCGCCAGCCGATAGTTTCACCACTTGCATC
>CAZYJB010000104.1:0-2613 GCA_964647675.1 uncultured Verrucomicrobiota bacterium
TGCCGCCCGCCGGTCTCGTAGTCGCCGCCGTACAGGCGGCGCACGCTCGCTCCAGCGAAGTCGTTTGCCACAGCCAGTGAGTCAGTCGATCAGCGCAGCCTGACGGCCGCGACTACCAGGCGATCGATTTCGGACCTGCGGCCCGACTCGCCGGACGGAGCCGGCGAGCCACCAGCATTGCTTCGCGATTACGGTTTCTCACCCCTCATCCCTCGCCCCTATCCCCTGCTTCGAGGTGGGTCACGAGCTCCGTCTCGCGACTCGGCATCGCTTGAGATGCCGACCTCTCCTTTGCTCCCAGACCAGCTCATTTCAAGGGCGCCTGCCACTCCCAGCGTTCTCCGAAGAACCCCGCACTCACGATTTCACCCGGCGTGCGCGAGTTGGCAGGTGTGCGGGTGTCGACGATCGCCCAGTCCGGCAGTTTCGGTGTCTGGCGCGCGTTGTTCAGATAGTCGTACTCGCGGAAGGTGAAGCCGCTGTTCAGCACCACGTAGCGCGCGGGTTGCAGCGGGTTCGGATAGACCAGCACGGGCACGCACCGGTCGGCCGGATGATCGCCCGCGGGCGTGTGGATGCCGCTGATGTCCCAGCGGAGGGGAAGTCGCTCGGCGATCCTCTTGAACAGCGCGTTGCTCGACGGGTCGCCCCAGATCACCACGTGATTCGCCGCCAGTTCCGCGTCGGTGATGGCCGTGTCGTCGACGACCCGCGCCACGCCGCGATAATGGCGCCGCCATTCGCGGATCGCTCGCTCCATTTCCCGGGTCACCCACGCGCCCACCTCCGCGTTCAACGGCGCACCGGTGGGGCGCACGAAGAGAAACGCGTCCATGAAGGCGTCGTCGATCGGCCCCTGTAGTCCGGTGCGCTTGCGCAGCCCTTCCCCCGGCAACGCGCCGGGTCGCCAGCCGCTTTCGGTCCGGTGAAAGCTCGACGTCCAGGACCGGTCTGAGCCGGGGCGCTCGCCTTCCATTTCCTGTCCGTCGAGCCGCACGCGCGGCCTGATCTCCGGAGACCCGCTGAACAGGCCTGCTTCGATGTCGAGGGTGACGGCGGTGACGTTGGTCGTGGTCACTTCGAACGAGCCACCCTCGCGCCGCTCCGCGCGCACGCGGGCCGGCTGCCAGTGCTGCGCGAGTGCGTCCACGCGAACCCACGCCATGCGCGGATACCGGAGTGTGTGCGTGACGAAATGGACGGTGCGCGGATACGGATCGCGTCCGCGGGCGGCGAGCGCATCGAGGCGGCGGTTGAGGTCGGCCTTGGCCGCCTCGGAGTAGGAATGCCCCATGCCCGCGCCGATGACGTGGGTCAGGCGCAGGCCTTCCTCGGCCATCGCCTTCCCCATGGCCTGCGCTGCCTGGATCTGTCGGTCCTTTTCGCCGCTGTAGGCGACGAGCGGAACCATGCCCACGTTGACGGCGTGCGCGGTGCCGTCGTACCAACGCCAGAGCAAGGGTTCCCAGGGGGCCGGGCGCAGTGATTCGTCCTGAAAAACGCGCAGGAACTCCGCGGTCTCGCTGAAGCCGGCTCCCGGCGCGGCGGCGGCCCAGCGCCACGCGTGGTGGACCGCGAAATGCCAGCAACTCGCGCCTCCCAGAGAGAAGCCGCGCACGACGAGGCGCTCCTCGTCGATCGGGTAGCGCGCACGCACGTGTTCGAAGGCTTCCCAGGCATCGACTTCACCGGCGAAGCGCGAGCCGTTGCAGTAGCGGCCGTAGGGATGCAACACGAAGGCGTCGCGCGGTGTGAACTCGCCCGCGCGACGCATGCGCTCGTCGAGGAAAGCGAGTTCGCTGAGCGTTTCGCCGCGGCCATGGAACCAGAAGTCGAGCCGGTGTGGCTGCCGCGCGGCGGGCTGGAAGGTGTCGGGTACGACCAATCCGTAAGGCTGGACGGACCCGTCGAGGCGCGACACATAGCCGCGCACGACCGGTCCGCGGGCCTCGGTCCAGTACGGCGTCGTCTCACCGCGCAACGCGGCCGCGCGACGCTGGCCTTCGTCCATCAAGCGCTCGGCGGCGCTGGAACCTTCCCGCACCTGAAACTCATTGGTCCGGAAGAACTCGTTGTAACGCAGCGCCCAATCGACCGCCTTGTGGAAGATCTCGACGTCTGGCAACAGCGCGAGGCGCACGGGTTGCCGTGCGAGCTCCTTGCGCAGGGATTCGATCTCACCGCCGAGCATCGCGACTCGCGCTGTCAGGGCCGTGCGCACGTCGTCGGGCACGGAGAGACCCGGTGGCGGCACGGGCCGCACGTTGTCGGCGCGGTTATCCGCGGGGCCGTCGGCCAAGGCGCGAGGAACCAGGGCAGGCGAGACCAGCATCGCCGCGGTCAGGGCCGGGAGAAGTCGACGGAAGGCGGGGTGGAAACGACGCATGGATGCGGTGAGCGAAGCAGGCGTCTGCCGAACTGGCAACGTCGCCTTGCCATCCACCGCTCGCCCGCGCACGCTGCGCAAGCTCCCAGACCCTGAACGCCCCAAGCCCATGAGCCCGACTTCCATTTCCCGTGGCGCGCCGGGACGGCACGTCCGCCGCGGTTTCACCCTGATCGAGTTGCTGGTGGTGATCGCCATCATCGCGATCCTGGCGAGCATGCTGCTCC
>CAZYJB010000104.1:2623-9060 GCA_964647675.1 uncultured Verrucomicrobiota bacterium
AGCGCGCCAGCGAAGCCAATTTCACTTGCAGCCGGGCCGCGCGAAGGCCAAGGCGACCCAGATCAAGTGCAACAACAATGAGAAACAGATCGGCCTCGCGTTCCTGATGTACGCCGACGACAACGGGGATTCGTTCCCCCAGCAACCGGATTGGCATGCGGCTGGCGGCACCAACGGCATCTACAACGTCTTCGTGGCGGCCACCAACCGGCCCCTGAACAAATACACCCACGTCTACGAACTCTACCGCTGTCCAAACGATCGCGGGGATCTCCTCTTCACCACGCCGATCAAAAACTGTTACCTCAAGTACGGCACCAGCTACCTGCCGCAGTGGCAGCACGACTCCTTCCGCACGCGCCATGTGCTCGGCGACTCAGGCGCACCGCGCGGTTCTTACGAGAACCTCTCGATGAAGACCTCCGACCTGTCGCAGGGTCCCTCCAACAAGATCCTGCAGGGCGACTGGGCCTGGCATTCCAACCGGGGTAACACCGACAACCGGAGCATCTGGCACAATTACAAGGGCAAGAGCCGCTTCAACATGCTCTTCGGCGATGGACACGTGGAATTCTACCAGTTCCCGCCGCCCACCGACATGATGAACTGGATCTTCAGCCCGGCGCCAACGCCCACCTGGAAGTGGTGGTGACGTCCCGCCCCGGGCCGCGATCGCGCGAATTATTTCCCTCAAGTTTCTGCGGCCTCTGCCGATGGAGCACCGTATGAATGCGGTGGGCTCATCGGTGACCAATCTGCTGGAAAGCGCCTTGCATGCCGAGGCGTCGCGGCAGGACTCCGATGTCGCGCTCCTGCGCAAGGTCCAGGACCTCGCCCGACAACAGGGTGATGCCATGGTCGACCTTCTCGAACAGGCGGGAAACCCGGTCCAGAACGGGCGCCTGGACGCTTACGCGTGAGGCTTCTGGTCTCGTAGCCGCCGCCGTGCAGGCGGCGCTCGACTGCTCCGGCAGCCCGGTTCACCTGGGTCAGTCAGCGCAGGCTGCACGCCCGCGACTACGTTCGTCGTAGCCGTCGCCGTGCAGGCGGCGCTCGACTGCTCCAGCGATTCCCTTGCTCACGCCAGTCAGCGCAGGCTGACGCCCGCGGCTACGAAATCATTCGCGCAAGGCCGCGCCCAGCGACTGTCGGAACTGCGCCACCACTTTCTCGTGGGCCGCGGTGACATCACTGTCGGTCAGCGTGCGATCCGCCGCACGATACGTGAGCGCGTACGCGAGGCTCTTCTGACCCGCCGGCACGTGTCCGCCGCGGAACACGTCGAACAACTCCACGGATTCCAGGTTCGCTGCCTTCGACTGCTTCACCGCCTGCAACACGGCTTCGTGCGTCACTGTTTCCGGCACGATCATGGCGATGTCGCGGCGCATGGCAGGAAACGCGGCAAGGGGCTTGAACGAACGTGCGGTGTTCCGCCTCGCTAGTAATTGGTCGAGGTCGAGCTCGGCCATGAACACCGGGTCACGCAAGTCGTAGGTCCGCGCGAGCCGCGGATGAACCTGTCCCAATTCACCGAGCAGCAGTTTCCCGCCACCCATGGACACGGTGCCGGACTCCACGAAAAGCGGGCCGCCTTCGGCTTCGGTTCGGGCGCGCAGCGCGAAACCGCGCAGGCCGAAGTGCTCGAGGAACTCCTCCACCAGGCCTTGCAGGTCCTGGACATCGAAGCGCGCGTCGCGGTCTGCGCCGGTCCAGAAGCCGGGTGCACGCGCGCCGGTCAAGGCGATCGCGATGCGCCAGCCCTCGCGGATCGTCCCCGCGTCATGGCGGAACACGCGGCCGATCTCGAACAGCGCGCAGTCGGTGTTCTGCCGGCGCAGGTTGTGGCGGAGCACATCCAGCAATCCAGGCAGCAGGCTCGGACGCAACACGTCCATGTCGCTGCTGAGCGGATTGGCCAGCGCCAGCGTCGTCGCGGTCGGAAGGCCACCTGCGGCGGTCGCGGCGATCAACGTCTGCCCCTGGGTTTCGTTGAGTCCGAGTCCTACCAGGAGCCGGCGCGCCGCCATGATCTGGTCATAGCGCGCGTCGAAGGCGTGCGATCCGCGGCCCTGCCGCGGCGGGGTTGACGGAAGCTTGTCCACGCCGTAGAGGCGCGCCACCTCCTCGATGAGATCCGCCTCGCGCTTCAAATCCACGCGATAGGACGGAATGCCGAAACTGACCGAACCGGCCGGCGCATCCGCGGTGGCGCCGACCGGGCGCAGTCCGAGTTGCGCGAGGAAATGCCCGATCTCGGCCGGTGCCAGCGAGAGGCCGAGCAGATCATTGACCTTCTGGGGGCGCAGGCTGACCTGGCGCGGCTCGGGTGGTGCCGGGTGGGCATCCACGGATCCCGCGGCGATCGCGCCGCCCGCCAGCTCGAGGATGAGGTGCGCCGCACGACGGCTCGCGGCGTCGGCACCCAGGGGGTCCGCGCCGCGCTCGAAGCGGTACGAAGCGTCGGTGCGCAGGCCGAGCGCCTTGCTGGTTCGCCGGATGCCGGTGGGGGTGAAGTAGGCCGCCTCGAGCAGGATGTCCTGCGTCTGGCCGCTGACCTCGGTGTTCTGCCCACCCATGACGCCACCGAGCGCGATGGCTTTTTCCGGATCGGCGATGAGCAGCGTCTCGCGCGACAGCGCGTGTTCGCGTCCGTCGAGCGTGACGAACTTCTCCCCTTCGTGGGCGCGACGCACGCGGATGGTGGGCTGCGGTCGGTCGCCGCGGGCAATAAGCCGGAAATCGAAGGCGTGCAGGGGCTGCCCCGTCTCGAGCATCACGAAGTTCGTCACGTCGACGACGTTGTTGATGCTGCGAAGGCCGACCTTCTCGAGCGCCGATTTCAGCCAGTCCGGACTCGGACCCACCCGCACGCCGCGGATGACGCGAGCGACATACCGCGGGCACAGGTCGGCGGCCTCGAGTTCGACGGCAACGAGACTGGCCGTGGGCGGATCACCGGCGGGCAGCGCATCCTGCGGCAGGCGAACCGCGTGACCGGTGAGGGCCGAGATTTCGCGCGCGATGCCGAGAAGGGAGTTCAGATCAGGGCGATTGGGCGTGACCTCGAGGTCGTAGACCACGTCCGAGCCGCCGCGTCCGAGATATTCAGCGAACGGCTGACCCACCGTGGCATCGGCCCGCAGGATGAGCAGCCCGTCCTCTTTTTTCAGTCCGAGTGCCTCGGGATCGAGGCCGAGTTCGTCGGCCGCGCACATCATGCCGTGGGATTCGACGCCGCGGATCTTACCGACCTTGATGACGAATGGTTCCTTGTCGCCGGGTTTGGGCGGCAACGCGGCACCGGGCAGGATGAGCGGCACCTTGTCGCCGGCCTGGAAATTCTGTGCGCCGCACACGATCTGGCGCTCGCCCTTGCCGTCGTGAACCCGGCAAACAGAGAGCTTGTCGGCGTTGGGATGTTTATCGCGCGTGAGCACCTGCGCCACCACCACGCCTTCGAAGGCGCCACCCAGCTTCTGCACGCCTTCCACCTCGAGGCCGAGCAGCGTGAGACGCTCGGTGAGTTCCTCGGGGGTCCAATCGAAATCGACGTACTGTCGCAGCCAGTTGAGGGTGACTTTCATGCGGGAGGGGGACAGCCGGGTTCTGGAAAGGGAACGGTGACGCGGGCAGGGCGGGCAGGTTTCCCGCGACGTCGCGATCAGGGTTGCTTCAGGACTTCGCGCACGGGCGCCGCGGATTTCGTGGAGAACGCGTTGAAGTCCTCGCCCACCAGCGCCGCCACCGTCGCGGCGACCTGTGCCTGGGTGACGAGCGGCACGTTGCGGCGTTCGCCGAGTGCCTGAGTATCGGGACCAATGACCGCCATCCACATGTAGGCGGAATCCGCGATCTGGCGCCCGTGGTTTTGCCAGGCGACCGGGGCGGGCCCGCGGCCGTGGTCGGTGGTGATGACGAACGTCGTCGTGCCGCGGTACTCGGGCAGGGACTGCACGAGATTCCACAGCGACGCCAGCATGCGGTCGAACTGATGCGCCGCGTTCAGATAGCGTTCGTACCGGCCCTCGTGCGCCCAATCATCGGTCTCGCCGAGGCTCACGTACATGGCACGCGGCTTGAGCGTCTCGACGGCGTGACGCGCCGCCGCATGCACGAACGTGTCGAGCAGCACGCCCGACCAGATGGTGCGTCCGTACTCGACGGTGTCCTTGAGCAGGGGCGGCACCTCCAGGGCGCGCGTGCCGGACGGCGTTTCGAACCCGCTCCACACCGGGAACCCCGCGCGTGGCGCATTCAGGATCCAGGGCAGGACATCCCAGTTCACCGCCGCGGCGACGCGCCTCTGGAATCCCGCCCGCGTGTTGAGCCACTCGAACACGTTGGTGTTGGCGTTGAGATTCTTGTCGTTGCTGTCGATGCGCGGATCCGCGATGCCGGTGAGGAACTCGTTGTAGCCGGGATAGGAGAAGTTGTGGCCGTTCGAGACGCGGACCTCGCTGCCCAGGGTGCGATGACCGAACAACTGGCCCTTGGCTGCGACAGTTCCCCAGAGGAAGGGAAACAGCGCCTGGCGCGCCTCGGCGCTGTGGGCACGCCAGAACTTCGCCCGCAGCGCGTTGGTGTCGCCCACGTTCCCGTACTCCTTGCTGATCAGCATCTCCTCGGCGCCGCGAAAGACCTCCTCCCAGCGGAGACCGTCCGTGGTGATGAGGAACACGTTCTGGGTCGCGCGCGTGGCGGCCGGCGCGGGCCATGCCGCGAGTAGCAGGGCAACCACGGCGAGCAGCAGGGCAGGGAAGGGCTTCATGGGTCGGGGACGGAGGGCGAAAGTCGGGCGACGAAACGGGTGTCGCGGCGTCAGAATTGGTTCAGGAACCGCACGTCGTTCTCATAGAAAAGCCGGATGTCGTTGATCCCATACCGGATCATGGCAATGCGCTCGATGCCGAAACCGAACGCCCAGCCGCTCCAGACCTCCGGGTCGTAACCGACGTTCTCGAACACTTGGGGATGCACCATGCCGCAGCCGGCGATCTCGAGCCAGTCCTTGCCCAGCTTGCGCACGAGGGCGTTGCTGAAATCGATCTCGAAGCTCGGCTCGGTGTAGCTGAAGTAGTGCGGACGGAACCGGATCTTCGTGTCGCTGCCCATCAGTTCGCGGAATACGAATTCCACCGTGCCCTTGAGGTCGCCGACCGTGACTCCGCGGTCCACGTAAAGACCTTCGACCTGGTGGAACGTCGGGTTGTGCGTGGCATCGGCATTGTCCCGGCGGTACACGCGTCCGGGCACGATGATGCGCACGGGGGGCGGTTGCTGGCTCATGACGCGGATCTGCACCGAACTGGTGTGCGTGCGCAGCAGCGGACGCTGCGGTGTCCCCAGGTAGAAGGTGTCCTGCGCGTCGCGCGCGGGATGATCCTTGGGCGTGTTGAGCGCGTCGAAGCAGTGGTGTTCGTCCTCAATTTCCGGGCCGTCGGCCACTGCGAATCCGAGGGCACGGAAGGCGCGCACGATGTCGTCCGTCGCCTGGGTCAGCGGATGCAGGCGCCCGAGACGACGGCGACGGCCCGGGGCGGTGAAGTCGGTGGCATGCTGGGGTCGTGCGGCGAGGAGTTCCAAGGCCTCGCGGCGCGCCGCCAGGGCGGCCTCAAGCTCCACCTTGGCGGTGTTGATGGCCTTGCCCGCGGTGGGACGTTCCTCCTTCGGCAGGGAGCCGAGGCGTTTCATCAGCCCGGTGAACTGGCCTTCGGGCCCGAGGAACCGGCCCTTGGCTTGGTCGAGGGCGGGCGGAGCGTCGGCGGCTTGGAACGCGTCGAGCGCGGCGCGTTTGAGCGGATCGAGTTCGTCGAGGAGCGTGGCCATGGGATCTCGGGGGGGGCTGGGTTGCAAAGGAAACGGGCAGCCCGGTGGGGCTGCCCGTTTCGGTGCCAAAATCGGTTCGAATCCGAATCGAACGCCGCCGGCTCAGGCCTTGGCGGTGCGCTTGGAGTCGAGGGCCCCGCGGGCAACCTTGACCAGCTCGGCGAAGGCGGCGACGTCGGTGGCGGCGAGGTCGGCGATATGCTTGCGGTCCAGATTGACCTGCGCGGCCTTCAACCCCTCGATGAAGCGGCTGTAGGTGAGGCCGGCCGAGCGCGCCGCGGCGTTGATGCGCACCTGCCAGAGGGCGCGGAACGTGCGCTTCTTCACGCGGCGGTCGCGGTACGCGTACTTCAGGCCGTGGTCGACGGCGTCGGACGCGTAGCGGTACAGCTTGGAGCGCTTGAGGCGAAATCCCTTCGCCAGCTGCAACATCTTCTTGCGGCGCTTACGGGTGGCTGGGGCGTTGGTAACACGCATGGCTTGCTCGGAGGAAAAGAGTTCTGGAAACGGCGGTGGCGGACGCGGTCGGTCGCAGGATGCGGCGGCTCAGGCTCAGCGCGTGAACGGCAGGCAAGCGAGGATGCGGTGCGCATCCGTCGGCCCCACCT
>CAZYJB010000105.1:0-9050 GCA_964647675.1 uncultured Verrucomicrobiota bacterium
GCCATGGCCGCCGGCCTGCGCACCCGCGCCACCCGGCTCCTCGGACTCATCCTGCCCGGAGTGGTGAACCCGGTATACTCGCGGCTCATCATGGCCATCGAGGACCGCGCCTACGAACTCGGCTTCGACCTCTTCCTGGCGCACACCCTGGAAAAGCCGGAGCGCGAGGAGTTCGTCGTCCGCCGGCTCCTGGCCCGTCGCGTCGAGGGCCTCTTTGTCATGCCCATTCCGCGGCTGGGTGACAAACCCGCCATCTACTCCGAACTCACGCGCCTCCGCCTGCCGCTGGTGATCCTCGGTCCGGCGCCCGAGTTCTGCGAGGGCTTCGCGAATGTTGCCGCCGATGAAGCCTCCGCGAGCCGCGAGATCACCCAGCACCTGCTCGATCTCGGTCACCGCAGGATTGCCTTCCTCGCGGGGCGGTCCGTCTCGCCCTCCGCGCAGGCGCGCCTCGAGGGCTATCGCCGGGCGTTGCGCGACGCCGGCATGGAAGTCGACGACCGCCTCATTCTCCAAGCCGGCGTGGCGGTCGACGACGGATTCCAAGCGGGCCTCGAGGTCATCAGGGAGAGCCTCGGCGTTACCGCCATCCAGGCGGTCAACGACCTCGTCGCCATCGGCGCCATGAACGCCCTGCTGTCCCAGCGCATCCGCGTCCCCGAAGACGTCTCCGTGGCCGGATTCGGAAACATCCTCACCGCGGAACACGGCCGGGTGCCGCTCACGACCGCGCGCGAACCCAAGTTCCGCCTCGGATCCGCGGCCGTGGACCTGATGCAGATTCTGCTGCGTGGTGGCGCGCCCGAGAGGCGCACCCTGCGGGCCGAACTCGTCGCGCGCGAGAGCACCTCTCCTCCTGCCGTCAACGCCGCGATCTGACGGCGCGCTTCCGCTGCGCGCGCCGCCGGAGGCGGCTCCAAGCCGCGGCCACGTCCCGCTCCGACCTGCCCGGGTGACTTCCGCACCGGGCCACCGTCTCCGTCGGGCATCCCATCCCGAGGTGTCCGTGATTTCGTTAGAGCCTGTCTGAACACTCCGATAGGCCCTGTTTTCGCAGAAAGGGCCGGATGGCTAGGCGCGAGGAGGGATCCCGCCTCGGCCAGCGCCAAAATCCCTCGCCGCAGGGCCGGTCGGAGTTTTCAGACAGGCTCTTAGGACCTTCGTCCGATTGAAGCGTGCTCGCGGATGCGTTGAGCTGTGGGCACGAAGTCTGTCGGTCCGTCATCAAGGAGGTCGGCCCAGGCAGGCATTCCCCAAGTCGTACGCCCGTGTCGTCTCATTTTTCGTCATCCCCGGAAGGCGTCGATCGGCGCGTCCGTGCTTTTCTCGGACCCGATTGGGGTCGTTCCCAAGGAGGTGGGTGGGTTGCCCGTGAGGGCACCTGAAAAAATGGGGACCAGGAGGTGGGGGCGGCGCTGCAAAGAGGTCCCGTGGGTGTGCGGGAACAGCGCCGCCCCCGCGGCAGGCCGGCGTTACCACCCGGCGCCCGCCGTCTGCGGCCCCCGCGGGAGGAATCGCGGCTGCCACGTTTCTTAGCGGCGCCGACCGGAGGAAGTTGAGCCATCACCACCGGCGTGGTCCGGCGGATCGCCTTCCCCGCGTGCGCTCACGGACGCGGACCGGCGCCCGGAGCGGGCGTTGCGGGAACGAGACGGACCTGGCCCGAGCCCGGCTGATAGGCGAACTGCATGCCCTTGGGCGCCACGGGCAGTCGCGGGAGGTAGCCTTCCGACACCAATTCCTGCAGGGACGTGGGCGAGCGTTCCTCACCTGCCTGAAAAGCCTGGATCGCCTGGCTCAGACTGGCCATGTCCAGCACCTGCGCCGATCGCTGTTGCGCCTTCCCGACCGCGCCGAGGTAGTCGACAGGAGCAGTCAGCGGGTTTCCGGAGCCCGAGATATTGGTGGAGGCCGGCCGCGCACCGGCGGCGTCCTGCCGCGCGTCACCGCACCCCGGCGCAAGGCACAGGACCAGCGCGCACAGACCGAAAGGCGCTCTCATGCGATCAGCTTAGGCCGGCGCGGGCCCGGATTCCCAGCGCGGAACTCGACGACTCGGGAGTGGTCTTCCCGCCGGTCACCCCGAAGCAGCCTGTCTGAGGTTCAGATCCGCCACCGACTGCGGGCCGTGGTGCCGAACTCGTGGATCTCGCCCGCAAAACGCCGCGCCACGAATCCCACCGTGCCGATCGTGGCGAGGAAGGTCCCCACCATCACCACCGCCACCAGCCAACTCGGGATCTGACCCACGGAAAGCGCGGAGTAGAAGGCGCCCGGGGAATCCATGGGAATGCCCGCGTGCAGGAAGATCTTGGCCAGCCACGCGGCCAGGATGATCAGGTAAATGAAGACGTAGTTGCGCTTGAGGCGCCACCCGACGGCCTCCAGCGCGCCGATTTTGAAGGCCGGGATCAGCAGATCCTCCGCCACCAGTTTGCGCCAGTCCCCCTCCAGCGGCTCCGCCCGCTGGATCATCAGCATCGGAACGAAGAAATGGGCCTCGAGCATGCGCACCCGAGCGTGGAACGCGTCATAGAAACGGTATCGGCGCGCCTCGATCCAGAGCATCACCGTCACGATCGCGAGGTTGAAAAAGAAGATGATGTGCGGGACCTCGCGCAACGAGAAGGCCACCGTGAAGATCGTGCTGGTGGTGGTGATCGCCCAGGTGGTCGTCACGTCGAGCCGCTGGCGCCACGACATGATGCGGCCGAGTTCGCCGCGGTAGAAATGCGACATCGCGTTGACGTACGAGGGATCGCGCAACGCCGCGGCTCGCGCCGCCGCGTCCGGACGCTTCGCGTTGGAATCGTCACTGCAACTCATGATCGGCCCGGGGTGTCTGCTGCGTGGCCACAGTGCGCGCCCGCCGTCCGGGATTCAACCCCGCGGGGGTGGTTTGACTTTGCGCGCGCGGGAGGCTAGGTGGTCGCCCTGTTTACGACCGAACCATCAGACCGAAGTCCCTACCATCGCCCATGAACGCCATGCACGAAGTCGACTACGAGATCTTTGGCAGCGAGATGCAATTCGTCGCCGTCGAACTGGACCCCCAGGAGGCAGTGGTCGCCGAGGCCGGCGGCATGATGTTCATGGATGATGGAATCGAGATGGAGACCATCTTCGGCGACGGCTCCCAGCAGAACAGCGGTTTCCTCGGCTCGCTGCTCGGAGCAGGCAAGCGCCTGCTCACCGGTGAATCGCTGTTCATGACCGTCTTCCACAACCGCGGCGCGGGGAAACGCAAGGTGGCCTTCGGCGCCCCCTACCCCGGCAAGATCATTCCCATTCACTTGAAAGACATCGGGGGCGAGGTGATCTGCCAAAAGGACGCCTTCCTCTGTGCCGCCAAGGGCGTGAGTGTGGGCATCGCACTCCAGCGCAAGATCGGCACCGGCCTGTTCGGCGGCGAAGGCTTCATTATGCAGCGCCTTCAGGGCGACGGCTGGGCCTTCATCCACGCCGGCGGCACGCTCGTCCAACGGGACCTCCGGCCGGGCGAAACCCTGCGGGTCGACACCGGCTGCGTGGTCGCCTTCCAGCCCTTCGTCAATTTCGACATCCAGTTCGTCGGCAAAATCAAAACCGCGCTGTTCGGCGGCGAGGGCCTGTTCTTCGCGACCCTGCGCGGCCCGGGACGGATCTGGCTCCAATCCCTGCCCTTCAGCCGCCTCGCCGACCGCATCTACGCCGCGGCGCCGCAGACCGGCGGAGGCGGCCGCGGCGAGGGTTCCATTCTGGGTGGCCTCGGACGCATGCTCGACGGCGACAACACCTGAGCCGAGGATGTGGCCCATCCCGCTCCAGCCCCAACCCCAACCCCAACCGTCGAGGACTCCGATATGGTGAACCTTCATGGCAGCCTCGGAAGCAACGGCCAGAACCGCTTCTGGGAAGAGGACCCCTGGCGCGTCCTGCGCATCATGTCGGAGTTCGTGGACTCCTTCGAGGAGATGTCCCAGGTCCCGCCGGGCATCTCCATCTTCGGTTCGGCGCGCACCCCTGAGTCGGATCCCAGCTACGCGGACGCGGTGAGGATGGGCCGCAAGTTGGCCAGACTCGGGTTCTCGGTCATCACCGGCGGCGGCCCCGGCATCATGGAGGCGGCCAACCGCGGCGCATCGGAGATCGACCGGGCCCTCAGCGTGGGTCTGAACATCGAGCTCCCGCAGGAACAGGCCCCCAATCCCCATGCCGGCGTGCAGGTGGCCTTCCGCTACTTCTTCGCGCGCAAGGTCTGCCTGGCGAAATACAGCATGGGTTTCGTGTTCTTTCCGGGCGGCTTCGGCACGCTCGACGAGTTCGCCGAGCTCATCACCCTCGTCCAGACGGAGCGGATTCCGCGATACCCCATGGTCCTGTTCGGCAAACGCCATTGGGAAGGGTTCGGCCGCTGGGTTGACCAGATCCTGCTTCAGGACAAGATGATCTCGCCGGGGGACAACGAGCTCTACCGGATCACCGATGATGTTGACGAAGCCGTGGAACTGTTCAGTGACTTCCGCCGGATTGCCGGCACCCCCCGCCGCGTGCCGCGCGCCTTTCGCTAGCCGCGCGCGCGCTTCGGGCTCCTCGGCCGCTGGACGCGGTGGGGTCACCCATCGCATCACCCGACTCGAGAACGGCGTCACCGTCGTGTCTGCGGCCATGCCGGGCATGGCCAGCGTCAGCCTTGGCCTCTGGATCGCCGTGGGCGGGCGCTACGAGCCCGAGCCCGTCAGCGGGGTCTCGCACTTCATCGAGCACATGCTCTTCAAGGGCACGCGCCGCCGCAGCGCGTTGCAGATTTCCCAGGACGTTGAGGGGATCGGAGGCTACCTCAACGCCTTCACCAGCGAGGACCATACCTGCTTCTACTCGAAGGCGCTCAAGGACCGCTTCGAGGATCTTGCCGACGTCCTGTTCGACATGCTGCTCGAGTCGCGGTTCAGCCCGCCCGACATCCGGCGCGAACGCGAGGTGATCCGGGAGGAGGTCGCCATGTACCTCGACCAGCCCCAGCAGCATGTCCAGGAGGTGTTCAACGAGATCATGTGGCCGAATCACGCACTCGGCCGCCCGCTTACCGGCACCCTCAAATCGATCGACCGCATCGATCGTCAGACCCTGGTCGAATTCCTGCGCCGGCATTACACCGCCTCGTCCCTCGTCGTCGCCGCCGCCGGCGCGCTCAACCACGATGACGTGGTCCGCACCATCCGACAGCGGACGCTTCATCTGCGCGCGGCCGGGCAGGTTCCCTTCGACCCCTACCCGGCGGAACGCATGGCGACCCCGCTGCGGCTGGTGACCAAAAGCACGGAACAGTCCCAGGTCGCCCTCGGGTTCCGCACCTGCTCCCGCACCGATCCGCGCCGGTTTGCGGTGCGAATGCTCAACATCATTCTCGGCGAGAACATGAGTTCGCGGCTGTTCCAGATCATCCGCGAGGACCGCGGGCTCGTGTACTCAATCTACTCGGGGCCGTCCTTCTGGTCGGACGTGGGCGACCTCGTCATCTCGGCCGGGCTCGATACCGAGAAGATCGAACCGGTGCTGCGCCTCGTGTTCCGCGAACTGCGCCGCCTCGCTTCCACGCGCGTGGGACGCGCCGAGCTTCAGCGTGCCCACGACTACGCGGTGGGCCAGATGGACCTGTCGCTGGAGAACACCGAGAACCACATGATGTGGCTCGGCGAACAACTGGTCACCACCGGGCGCCTGCCGTCGGTCGAGACCGCGCGCGAGGAACTGGGCCGGGTCAATGCCGCCGCCATTCAGGCCTGCGCCCGCGATTTCCTGCGTCCCGACCGCGGCGCGCTCGCGGTGATCAGCCCGATGCGTTCCGACCGCTCCCTGCGCCGTGTGATGGGCCTCTGAGACCGCCTTCGACGGCTTTCGCCGACCCGCCCCGCATGCAGACCCTGATCGAAACGGTTCCCTCCGTGGCGACTCCGGAGGCGCTCGCAGCGACGCTCGACGATGCGCCGGGGCGCATGCTGCTCCGGAGTTCCTGTTTCGAGCTTCCGCAGGCCCGCCTTTCGATCCTGGTCGCCGAACCATTCCTCACTCTGCGTTCCTGGGGCAGCCGGTGCGAACTCCACGCGCCCGGCCGCCTGGTCGAGACCCAGTTCTGCAATCCCTGGCGCCTCCTCGACGCGCTCCTCGCCCGGTTCGAGTTGCTCGACGAAATCGACCAGCCCTTTCCCCTCGGTGGCGCCTTCGGATTCTGGGGCTACGACCTGCGTCGCTTCGTCGAACCCCGCCTCCAGCAACTGGCGCCCGATGATCTCGGACTGCCCCAGTGCCACGTCGGCTTCCACGACAGTCTGGTGGTCTTCGACCACCGCAGCGACCGCACCCACATCGTCGCCACGGGCATGCGCGCCGACGGCTCGCGCGACCTCCCGCACGCACGCCGCACCCTCGACCGATGGCGCGTGCGGCTCGATCAGGCCGCCCTTCTCCCCACTGAACAGGAGCCCGTCCCGATTCCGCCCCCAGCCTCCGACCGGCTTCCGCCCGGTGTTTCGTCGACCTTCGACCGTGAGGGTTTCTGCCGCGCCGTGGCGCGGGCTCAACGCTACATCCGTGCCGGCGACATCTATCAGGTGAACCTGGCGCAGCGGCTGGGCGCCGGAGCCGTGCCGGATCCCTGGCGCCACTGGCTGACCCTGCAATCCGTCTCGCCCGCGCCCTTCGCGGCGTATCTGGACGCCGGCGATTTCCAGGTCGGCTCGATTTCGCCCGAACTGTTCCTGCGACTCACCGGCCAGCATATCATCACCCGGCCCATCAAAGGCACTCGCCCGCGCTCCGCGGATCCCACCGCCGACGCCCAGCTCACCTACGAACTCCAGACCAGCCCCAAGGAGATCGCGGAGCTGGTCATGATCACCGACCTGCTCCGGAACGACCTCGGGCGCATCGCCGAATTCGGTTCGGTCCAAGTGCCCGACCTCCTGCGGCTCGAACGTTTCGCCCACGTGCAGCACCTCGTGTCGACCGTCGAAGGGCGGCTGCGCGAAGGGGTGAGCCATCTCGCCGCCCTCGAATCGTGCTTTCCCGGTGGCAGCATCACCGGCGCTCCGAAGATCCGCGCCATGGAAGTGATCGACGAACTCGAACCGGTGGCGCGCGGTCCCTATACCGGTTCGGCGGGGTACCTGGGATTCAACCGCGAGAGCCAGCTCTCCATCCTTATCCGCACCACCCTCACCCAGCGCCATGCCACCTGGTACCATGCCGGTGCCGGGATCGTGGCGGACTCCGATCCGGCGGCGGAGTACGCCGAGACGCTGATCAAGGCGCGTGGTTTCTTCGCCGCCTGGCAGGCTCGCGCGCGCCGGACGCGGGACGGCACGCGCCCGCTTCGAAGCGCATGACGGTTTTCCTCAACGGACGTTTTGTGGACGAAGCCGAGGCCTTCGTGCCGGTGACAGACCGGAGTTTTCTCTACGGCGACGGTCTGTTCGAGACCATCCGCGTCCATGACTCGCGTCTGTTCAAGTGGCCACGTCACCTGGACCGCCTGCTCCGCGGAGCCGCCGCCCTGGGGATCGAGCTTCCCATCGATTCCCATGCCCTCTTTGCCGCGGCCTGCGGACTCGTGCGCCGCAACGCGCTCCTGCACGGCATCCTGCGCCTCCACCTCTCGCGGGGAAGCGGACCGCGCGGCTATTCACCAAGGGGCGCTCACCAACCGCTCGTGCTCATGACCGCCCAGGCGGGGAGCGCCCTCGACCCGCGTCGATCTGGGTTTCAGCACCTCATCACCGCCAGCCTTCGGTTGCCCGATCAGGATCCGCTTGCCGCCTTCAAGACCGCCAACAAGCTCACGCACATCCTGGCGCGGGCGGAGGCCTCCGCGCGGGGCGCGGACGACGCGCTGCTTCTCAATACGCGCGGGGAATTGGCCGAATCGAGCTGCGCCAACCTGTTCTGGTTCGACCGTGGCGGGATTTGCACGCCACCGCGCGGGTCCGGCGCACTGGCTGGAACGACCCAGGCCTTCGTGCGCGGGCTGGCTCTGGATCTCGGTTGGTCCTGCCGTGAAATGTCCGCCCCGGTGGCGACGCTCACCGAGGCGCCAGGCGGCTTCCTCACTTCGAGCGGCCCCGGTCTCGTGGGCATCGCCAGCCTCGATGGCCATCCCCTCGCCCGAGATGCGCGCCTGGAGCGTTTGGGGGAGGCGTTCATGGAAGCCCTGCCCGCCGCGCTTTCCGACGAGCTTTCCGGTTGAACGCCGGCCGAACCCCGAACTACATTCCGCCGCCACCCATGCACGCCATGCTCTCCGAAGCGGCCCTCAGCGGTCTTCAAGAGCCTCCCGGGGAGGACGTGATCACTTATCTCCTGCTGTTCCTCCTCGCCGCCGTCCTGGTGCTCGGTGCCGTTTGCCTGATGCTGGTGCTTCACTTCGTGGCCCAGCGCCGTCGCGAGTCCGCTGAGGAATCCGGCGACGAGGCCGGGCCGCGGGAAGACCAGATCGCCTGGCATAGCGGGGGCGTCCTCCTCGTTCCCGCGCGCTGGATCGCGGTCCGCGCCACCACGGTGCGCGAGGTCCGGAACGCCCTCGACCTTTCCAATACCGCACCGTGCTCGATCGAGGACGGCCTCGCCGGGAATCATCAGCAATCCCTCTTTCTCGCTCCGCCGGTCAACGGCTGGGTGCTCATCACCGGCCCGGGCATCCCGGATCCGGTCGAGGATGTCGACGAGGTCTACCACTTCCTGCGCGCGCTCAGCATCAAGCTCGGGTCGGCGCAATTCTTCTGCTTCAATCGGGCCCTCGGGCACCACGGCTGGGCCTGGGCGCGCGGCGGCGGCATTGTGCGCGGCTTCGCCTGGGCGGGGCAGACGGTCTGGAACGAGGGCGAACCCACCCCGGCCGAGCGCGGCTTCCGCATGCGTTGCCCACGCTACACCGATCCGGCGCCGCGATCCGCCTACGCCCGGGAAGCCATTCTCGCCAACGTCGACAAGGTTCCCCTCCTCGCCGCTCGCTGGAGCGTCGCCCCGGTTAGCGTCCACCAGCAGCTTCCCAACGCCATCGGCGTCACGGGTGAGTT
>CAZYJB010000106.1:0-8993 GCA_964647675.1 uncultured Verrucomicrobiota bacterium
CCAATGACATCGAGCCCGAGTACATCGCGGAACGCGACGGGAAGCTGTTCGTGACGCTGCAGGAGAACAACGCCATCGGCGAATTCGACCTGACCACGCGCCAGTGGACCGCGGTGCGCTCGCTCGGCACGATCGAGCAGCGGGTCGATGCTTCGGACCGCGATGGCGGCATCGCCATCAATGATCTCGTGCACGGCATGCCCATGCCGGACTCCATTGCGAGCCTGAAGGCCAACGGCACCACCTTCCTCATCACGGCCAACGAAGGCGACACCCGCCCGCCCGACCTCGTGCAGGCCGGCCATCCGCTGGCCACCGACGAGGCGCGGGTTTCGCAACTCGGCAGCGGCGGACGGCCCGCGCTCGATCCCGCCTACAAGACCGCGCTCAACGCGCTCTACGGCGGCAACGCGGTCGGCAACTCCGCGCTCGGACGGCTCACGATCTCCACCACCGACGGCGTGAATGCCGCCGGCGACATCGAGCAGCTCACCATGTTCGGCACGCGCAGCTTCTCCATCTGGGACGCGGCCACGGGCAAGCTCGTGTGGGACTCGGGTTCGTTCTTCGAAGAGATGACTGCCGCCGTGCTGCCGGCGAGTTTCAACTCGGACGGCACGTCCTCGACGTTCGACGCGCGTTCGGACAACAAGGGTCCCGAGCCGGAGGGCCTCACGCTCGGACAAGTGGGCGATCGCACCTGGGCCTTCATCGGCCTCGAGCGCGTTGGCGGGGTGATGGTCTTCGACGTCACCAGGCCCACCTCGCCGAGCTTCGTCGATTACCTCAACACGGGTGAACTCGCACCTGAAGGCCTGGAGTTCGTTCCGGCGTCCAAGTCGCCCAACGGGCTTCCCCTGCTGTTCGTCGGCTACGAGGCGAGCTCGCGCGTCGGTGTTTTCGCGGTAGTGCCTGATTCGTTGCCGACGCTGCCGGCGCTGCTCGGTGGCCTGGGTGTGATGGGGTCGTGGCTGTCGCGCCGCCGGCGCGCCTGAGGCGAGGGTGGCGTGGCCAAACTAATCGCCGGCAAGGCAGGGAAGAGACCTTCCCGGCGGGGGCACCCTCTCCGATCCATTTACGCACTGCCGCGTCCCTTCAGGACGCGTGATGATTGGGGGACCTGTATTCCCGGGGCACCACCCCGGGCTATCACCTCGCGGCCCTTCAGGCCGCACCCAGCGTCCGGCAATACCCAATTCAAACATCGAATCGCGAGACCTGCGGTTCGACTTCACGCCTACCTTTCAGGAGCAAATGCGGCCAGCGACTTTCCGTCTTCCACCGACCAGACGTGCAACACACCGGCCGCATCGCCCGCCACGGCAATGCGGCCGTCGGGTGTCACGGCCAGCGCGTGAAGGAACGCTCCCTTGGCGTCGAGGGTGCGGACGGCCTCACCGCCGGTTTTGAACACACGCACCTGGCCCGCGCCGGAGCCCGCCACGAATTGCGGCGAAACGCCAACCGCCTGGATCGCGACCACTTCCTTCCCAAAGCCATCGACGTTCTTCACGCGTTCTCCGGTGCGCCGATTCCAGAGCTTCACCACCGCTTCGGCGCCGGCGCTGGCCACGGTGCGACCATCGCGCAGCCACGCCACGCCCATGACATGGTGGGTGTGGCCTTCGAACTGACGCACCGCCTTGCCCGAACTGAGATCTATCAGCCGCATGAAACGGTCCGCGCCGCCGGTCAAAGCAGCCTCCTCATCCGGCGACAAGGCCAGTGCGAGGATGGCATCGCTGTGCACGGCACCGAAGTCACGCAGGCATTCACCTCCAGGAATCGACCACAGCTTGAGTTCCCCGCCACGCGTGGGTTCGCCGCCCCCGGTGAGCAGCGCGCGACCGTCATTCCGGAAGGCCAGGGCATTCACACGATCCTGAAAGCGTTGTCCCACCGGGGCGCCCTCGCCGCCGAGGGTCCGCGTCAACGTCCAGCGCGGTGCGAACGAGCGACGCTCCAAGCCGCGCGCGGTCGCGACGCGCACCTCTCCTGAAGGGACGAAGGTAACACCCAGGACACTGGCATCCCGGGAGTCCCACGCATCACGCAGGCCGCCGCTCGCGAGGTCCCAGACCTGCACGCGACCGGATGCGCGGGCCGTCACCAAAGCGGTGCCCTCCCGCGAGAATATCAGGTGTTCCACCCGACTGCTGGCGTGCCGGGTCGCCGCCGCCTGCGCGGCTTCGCGCGCCGCGGAGGCGACCGGTAATGCGGCCTCGTGTCGCTCGCGAATCTCCCTGGCCGACGCCAGTTCGCGTGCGGCCGCTTCGGATTGATTTCGCGTCAGCGTGACGTCACCGCCGGAGGTCGAGACCGCGATCTCGGCCTTCTTCACCTGGTTCTCCAGATCACCTGCGGCCTTCGTCGCCGACGCCAGCTTCTCCTCCGCCGCCTTCTGCTTGGGCGGAATCTCCGCGGTCGCGCGTTCGAGGGCCGCCTTGGCCAACCCGGTCGCCTGAGCCGCCGCCGCGAGAGCATCCAACTGCACCAGGACCTTTGCCGTTGCCTCCTCGGCCGCCTGCCGCTTTTGCTCCGCTTCGCCGTCGGCAGCCGTCGCCAGCGCCCGCACCTTCTCCGCCGCGCCGGCCTCCGCCTTCTCGGCGAACTCGGCGATCAGCCGGCTGAGATCCGACCGCGTGCGACTCGCGAGTTCCGCCGCCGATCGGGTGGAGGCCGCGGACTCCGAGGCATCCCGCGCCGTCGCCTTCGCCTCGGTCACGCGCGCTTCCGCCGCGGTCACGGCGTCGGTCGCCTGCTTCAAGGCGGCGGCCAACTCCGTCTTCTCCTTCTCTGCTGCCGTTCGCGCTTCGACCTGCGTCTTCCACTCGGCCTGCTTTCCCGCGAGGGCCTTCTCGTTCTCGGCATGCTTGGTCGTGGCCTTCGCCAGCGCTTCGCCGGCCTTCTTCACCTCGTCCTCGCCACGCTGAACGGCGCCCTTTTGAAACACGATTTCGCTCTTCAGGAACTCCTCAGCTTGCGTCGCGCGCGTCACAGCCAGCGTCGACTCGGAGTCGCCGGAGAGTTCCGCCACCGCCTTCGCTCCGTCTCCCAGACGCCAGACCCGAACCACCCCATCTGCGCCCGCCAACGCCACTTGTCGAAGATCCTCGGAAACCGCGCCGGTCACAGTCGGCGGCCCGGCCGGATGCTGTTGCGCCGGCTTCGATTCGCCTGCGGCAAAGACACTCACCGAACCGTCTGCGCCCACGTAGTACTCATGGGTCCCTGCCTCGCCGGCATTGCCGGCGGCGACCAGGGCCACTCCTGAGATCTCGCGATCAGGCAAAGATTCGAGCTCGCCAGGGACGGTCCACTCGGGCGGCACCTGCCATCGACGCACGCGCGATTCTCCCTCCGCGATCACGCCCACCCCGCGATCCGTGTCCAGCCACAGCACGCCCCGCACGCGATCCGCCGCGACTCCGGTGCGCAACGACACCCCCGATGCCACGTCGGTCACCACGAGTTCCCCCGACCCGACCACCGCGGCGATCCTTCGTCCGTCGGGTGAGAACGCCAGCCCCATCACCTTCCCGCGCCCCACATGCAGCGTTTGCAACGCGGCGCCCGAGGCGTCCATCCAGTGGATGACACCCTCCGCGGTTCCCACCGCCTGCGAGCGACCGTCACGCGCCACCTGCCGGGCGGTCCACGGGACTCGCGCATCCTGCACCACCGACACGCCGCTTTCGGCGCCCTCCTGGCGCCAGAGTTTCACTTCGCGAAAGCCGGCCGAGGCCAGCCAGGTGCCGTCCGGAGAAAAGGCGAGCGCGTTCACCACGTCGCGGTGCGTCGCGCCGTCGGCGACGGGATCCTCGAGCCGCGCCACGCGCTGCCGGGTCGACACCTCGTAGATTTCGACACGATTGGCGCGCCCGCCCGCAATCCAGCGTCCATCCGCGGAGATGGCCACGGCGAAACTGGGAGACCAGCCCGCCGGCATGGCGCTCCACGCCACGGCAACGGTGCTGCGGACCTCGCCCTTCGCGCCCTGGTCAATCCACGCCTTGAGCAATGCCAGTTCGCCCGGAGTCAGATCGGCGGCGTTGGCCTTGTTGCCCGCTGGAGGCATGACCATGTCCTCCACCTGATGGGCCGCCGCGCGGAAGACGAGACTCTCGGCGGCCTTGCCCGGCACCAGCCCGGGACCGGACGAACCGCCCTTCAAGGCGGCCTGCGGCGTTTCCAGATTCAGATCGCCCTTGGCCCGCGACTGGTTGTGGCAGGCAAGGCAGTTTCGCTGGAGAACGGGCAGGACCTCGGACTCGAAATCCACCGCGGTGGTGCGGGCGAGAGAAGCGACCGGAAGCGGACCGCCGCGCGGCCCCTCGGTCTCCGCGCCCCGCGTGACGCCGACGCTATTCGCGGCCATGGAAACGGCCAGCGCGAAGGCCCAAGCCCGGCCTCGGTTTCTCGTCCGTCGCCCCATCCTGGATCGCGGGTCCCTCATGGCTTCGGTGCCGGCTGCACATGCAGCGTGATGGCTTTGGAATGCACGGCCACCTGCACGTCGCGTGGTTTGGCGCGCTCCTCCGCCGCCTTCTTCCTTTCCTCCGCGGCCTTTTTTGCGGCTTCAGCGCGTGGCTTCTCGTCGCCGGTGGCGGACGCCAGCGTCTGTTCCGCGGCCTTGAGCTCCGCTTCGGCAGCGGCCACGGCCTCCGGTTGGTTGCGGTACTTTCCGGGGGTGAGTGCCTGGAGGAAGAAGGTGTGCGTGCCCGGCGGCAGCTTGCGTTCGGCAAGCGGAATCTCGAGCACGGCCTGCGTGCTCGAACCCGCCACCGTGAGTTCCGCAAGCTTCTCGAGTTCCGGATGGCCCACCGCCTTGAGCTTGAGGTCGGCGGTGAACTCGCCGCGGCGGACCACGCGCAGGGGGATCGACACGCGGGCGTTCTCCACCGCTTCGGCAGGCTTGGCTTCGACCGGTTCAACCACCACCGGCGCGGCCTCCCCGCCGCTGACGCTCAGGGCAAATCCGTCGGCCCAGCGCGCGGTCGCCAGCTCATTGTTGTAGTCGCCTACGTTCCAGAGGACCGAGGCCGATGCCGCCGCGGCGTTGAGTTGGCGATCCCCGGACTGCGCGTGGCCCACGACGCGCACGGTGCCGGACCACGCCCCCACGTCCTCGGCCGCCTGCAAGACGAACGTGGCCGCGTTCTGTCCTGAGTAGATCCGCGTTGGCGACGCCACGACGCCCGGCGGCAGACCCTCGACGGCCAGTTCGATGTCGCCGGCGAATCCATCGCGCCGGAACGCGAGGACGCGTACCGCCTGCGACTCGCCGCGCCGCAGCATGGTCACCCAAGGTTGCGAGGGACGCAGATTGGGATCAGGTGACGGCGGCATCACCGGATGAGCCACCAGCGCGAATCCTGGTGCCTCGGCACGCACCAGCAGCCGGTAGGGAAGGCGCGGTTGATCGGGAGCGAGCCGGAACGAGTCGCGCACCACCACGCGATACGCGCCCTCTTCCGGCGCCTCGAATCTCCCGGCCGGATCACGGGTTTGAGTGTTGTAACCCGGGGTGCCGAAGTTGGCGTCCTGATCCTGAAACTCGACCACATCAACCCACGATCTCGTCGCGCCTTCAGCGCCCGTTTCCCGCTGCACCACCATCAGGGTGTCCGTGCCGAAGCCCAGGCGTTCGGACTGCACCTCCAGCCACCAGACCTCACCCTTGCTCGCGCGGAAACGCACGCCACTCCAGGCCCCACGCGGTGCCGCCTGACCCCAGACTTCGCATGGTAACGTGACGTCGAGGACCGTCGGTGCCTCGGTCGGAGCCGCCACGAGATTTGTGCCCGCGGCCAGCGCGAAGCAGAGGGGAGCGGTCACGCGCCACTCGGACGGAGGCGTCCACCACCAGCCGTCAACGGCGGCCGATGCCAGGCGCCAGCCGCAAGGACGCTGCGCCGGCGTCAGGTCCGCCGGCGCAAAAATGTCCACTTCGACACTCTCGAGAGGTCGGCCGTCCGGACCACGCCAACGGGTGGGCGTTCCACCCGGAAGCTGGCGGCCCATCAGCAGGACGCGATTCGTGAGACCGCGCTGCACCGACTGCGGCCAGGCCCATTCCACCTCGGGCGCCGTGCTGGCCACGAGGCGGAACGGGTATTCGTCGCCGCCACGGTAGGTGACATCGTGCAAGCGCACCCACCACGACCCGGCCACCGGCGTTTCGAAGGCCAGCCATCGCCGGCGGGTGGTATCCACCTCGGCGCGCGCGGCGTCGAGCACGGTCAGGACCGGCTCGAGTCGCGAGTCGAGCTCACGTCCCGCAACACGGAACACGACGCGCTGACCGGCCGTCAGACTGACGCGGAACCACAGCGCGACGCCCGCCGGCACGCGGCCGTTCACCACCACGTCGGGCGCCAACTCCCATGCCGCTGCGACCGACACGTTGGTCGGGTTCAGGGTCAGCTCGGGCGCGCGACCAATGACGAACGCTCGCGGGTTCGACAGTCCGAACCGGCCTGCGGCGCGGAGATCGATGCGCCCGGGCGGCACATCCTCCGGAATCACGAGGTCCCAGGCGAGCGGACGCCCAGGTTTCGGAACCGCGGTGACACGCGCGTTGGAACTCCACAGTCCGGTGAGATCATCGAGGTCGGATCCCTGCAGCACCACCTCCTGCGTCGTGCCGCGCTGGCCGCCTGGAGGGAAAACCGTGGTCAGCCGCGCGAGGGGCATCTGGGCAAAGGCAGCGGGAATCCCGGCCACGACCAGCAGGAGCAGCAGAAGGGACCAGCCCCTTTGGACTGCGGCGGCTTGCCACCGCTTTTCAGCGTTGGCCCGGTGGGTCGTGACCTCCGCGTCACGACTCGGTGACCCCCCGGGACACCGACTGGATCGGTGCCCCACCGTTGGGATCCTTCCCGATCGGGCTTCCGCCCGACCCGCCGGTCGGAGCCGGCGAGCCACCTCGCCCTTCAGCAGGACATGGGCCGACTCCATGTCAGCGATTGAAGAGGAATTCCTTGGTGTTCATCACGGCCCAGAGCGTGTCTTCCCACGCTTCGCGCCGTGCCTTCGTGCGCGCGGCGTCATCCGCGGCGGCGGCGGTTTTCTTCGCGACGTGATCCACGGCCATGCGCATCTCCTCCGTCGAAGGTGGTCGCGCATACGCCGTCAGGTAGACCTCGCGCACTTTCTCCTCGTCGGACCGGGTCGTGTCGGCGGCGTAGCGCGCGGCGCGGCCAGCGTCCGCGGCCAGGCGTTCCTGGAGATCCTTGGCGTTGAGGAGATGCAGGCTCTGACTCAGCGACGCTTCCATGCTGCGTTCGCATTCGCAGGCGCTGCTGCCCTCCGGCCGGCCGAACACGGTGAGGAAATAGTTCGCCGCGTTGAAGCTGTTGTCCGGCAGACAAACCGCGCGCGTGCCCGCCGGCATGCCATCGAATTTCGCGGGCGACTCGAGCAGGACCCCGATCGAATCGTGCAGCACCTCGGCCGAAAGCCGGCGCGGGTAATACCGCGAAAACTCCTGGCGATCGCGCGCAGTGAACTCGTTGGGGATCGCGGTGAGCTGGTAGGTGGTGGAACGCGTGATGGTTAGCACGAGTTCCCTGAGGTCGAACCCGCTTTTCACGAAGTGTGCCGCAAGCGCGTCGAGCAGCTCAGGGTGCGTGGGCGGATTGGTTTCGCGCATGTCGTCCTCGGGATCCACCAGGCCGCGGCCGAAGAAATGCTTCCAGTAACGATTCACGATCGCACGCGCGAAAAAGCGGTTGTCCGGGCGCGTCATCCATTCGGCGAGGACGAACCGCGCATCGTCGTCGGCGGACAAGCCATGGACTTCATCGCCCAGGCCTGCGGGTTTGACGGGTTTTTCCGTCTTCTTGTTGGTCGCCTGCGCCACCGCGCGCCGCGGCGTGAGCGCCTCCTCGCCGGGCTGACTGCCCGGTCGATAGCTCACCTGCGAGAAGAAGGCGCCGAAGCTCCAGTAGTCCGACTGGCTCCACTTCTCGTAGGGATGATGATGGCACTGTGCGCACTGGAGGCGTTGTCCGAGAAAGAGCTGCGAGATGTCCTCCAGTTGCTGCTGCATCGAGCGGACCTGCCGGTACCACGCCACCGGCGGGTTCTCGGCCATATCCCCGGCTGCGGTGAGGATCTCGCGCACGAACTGGTCGTAGGGCTTGTTGCGCGCGAAGCTGTCGCGGATCCATCCGTGAAAACCAAAGGTGCCGCGGGCCTGGCGGGCGTCGGTGCGCTTGTTGCGCAGGAGCGCTCCCCACTTGTTGGCGAAGGTGTCGGCGTAGTCAGGCGACGCCAACAATCGCTCGATCACCGCGTCGCGCGCCGCCCGGCGTCCGTCGGTCAGCGTGGTGGCCGCGCCATCGCCGGCGTCGCCCGCCGAGGCCGCGCGACGCAGGGCGTCCACTTCGTCAGGGGTCGGCAGACGGCTCGCAAGATCGACGGTGACGCGACGAAGGAAGGTCGAATCGTCCGCCAACTCGCTCGGCGGCATGCCCACGGTGCGCAACTGGCGAAAGACCGCGTCATCGACGAAGCCGCGCGACGGCGGGAGCGTCTCGACGGGTGCACCCAAGGGAACGGTGCCGCGGAAGGTCGCAACCTTGGCCTGGTACCGCACCATGACCGCGAACTCGCCCGGCTGATCGTAGATCTTCACGCGCCCCAGCTCGTCCGGCTGCGCGATGTTCTTCTCATTGGACTCGTACAGCGCACTGCGCGTGACGTCCTCGGTGCGGCCATCGGAGTAGTGCGCGGTCACCACCAGCTGCTGCTCCTTCATCTGCGGCAGCGCGCGGCGCGCGGGAAAGACGTCGATGCGTGTGACCACCGGATCGGTTTCGCGCCCGCGCGGCATGCCCTGCTGGATCCAGCGCACGAGTAGCTGGTAGTCCTCGGAACCCGGTTCCAGTCGGCGCCCACCCCCATGCGGCAGTTCGGCCGCGCCTTTGGTCAGCAGCAGGCTGCGCTCCGGCGCCGCGGGGAAGAGGCGGCGTCCGCGGGCTTCGTTC
>CAZYJB010000107.1:0-8988 GCA_964647675.1 uncultured Verrucomicrobiota bacterium
CCTCCGTCGGATGTTCCGACCGCCCAGCCTTCTGGATTGATGCGTCCCTGCCCCGCAGGCCTTCCGGTCCAACACGACGAACCTTCGGCTCGGCTGTAAGTGCGTCCCGCAAATTGTTCTGAAGGGGGTGAACGCGGGATGGGGATCCATGAGCGACAGTCCCGGCCAAAACACCCAACGCGGGAACAACCGGTATGAGAAACGAATCGATCCGAGCCATGCTCGTCGTGATGCTGACGAGTCTTTCCAGTCTGGCGCAGTCCCACGATGAGCCGTACTCCTTCACCACCCTTGCCGGCGGGGGTGGGTTCCGCACCAACCTACCGGGCAGCGCTGCGCGATTCTGGTGGCCTATCGCGGTGGCCATGGACGCCGCGGGCAACGCTTACGTCGCGGACCAGGGCAACCATTCGATCAGCAAGGTGACGCCGGACGGCACCGTGACGACGTTCGCTGGAAGATCCGGCGCTGCCGGGAGCGCAAACGGGGCCGGAACCGCCGCGCGGTTTAATCTCCCTTCCGGAGCGGCGGTGGACCGGGAGGGCAATGTCTTCATTGCCGACACCCTGAACAACTCAATCCGAAGGGTGACTCCCGCAGGGGTGGTCAGCACGCTGGCGGGACAGGCGGGCAGTCGCGGCGGCGCCGACGGCTCGGGATCCGCCGCCCAGTTCAATGAGCCCTTCGGCGTGGCTCTGGACAGCGCAGGCAACGTTTACGTGGCCGACACCTGGAACCACACGATCCGGAAAGTCTCGCGGGCAGGAGTGGTCACCACCCTGGCAGGAGTCGCAGGCAGTCCAGGCAGCGCAGATGGGACGGGTGAAGCCGCGCGCCTCAACGGGCCCAATGGGCTGGTGGTGGACTCCGCGACGAACATCTACGTGGCGGACACCTTCAACCACACAATCCGAATGCTAAAACCGGTGGGAACGGAATGGGAGGTGACGACGTTGGCCGGGGAGGCGGGGAGTTCCGGTAAGGACGACGGGACCAACCACGACGCGCGATTCAACGAACCGAACGGGATGTCGCTGGACGGCGCTGGGAATCTGTACGTGGTGGAGTGGGCCAACCATACGATCCGCCGGCTGACTCCGGATGATGGAAACTGGGTTGTCACGACCCTGGCTGGATCGGCGGGGAATCTGGGAAGTGCAGACGGCAAGAGCAACGACGCACGATTCAATAATCCCGCCGGCATCGCGTTGGACAGCGCGGGCGACTTCTACATTGCGGATGCCGCCAATCATTTGGTTCGCCGCGTGAAGCGCACGGGAACCGACTGGGCGGTGACAACACTTGCAGGATTGGGAGGCAATAGCGGCAGCACGGACGGAGTCCGGACCTCGGCCCGGTTCAAGGGACCCTCCGGTGTGGCCGTGGATGGCTCGGGGACATTGTACGTCGCGGACCATCTCAATCACACCATCCGGAGCGTCTCGCCGGGCCGCGGGATCGTCTCGACGACAGCCGGACTGCCTGGCTACGGCGGCAGCGCGGGGGGGACACCAGACACGACACGCTTGGGAGGTCCCTTCGGCGTGGCAGTGGACAGTGCCGGCAACGTCTACGTGGCGGAAACCGTGAACTGCACGATCCGGAGGATTACCCCTTCGGGCGAGGTCACGACTCTGGCCGGACAGCCCGGGGTTCTAGGCGGCGACGATGGAAGCAATGGCGACGCGACGTTTCAGTATCCGCAAGGCATCGCCGTGGACAAGTCCGGCAGCCTCTATGTGGCCGACTCCTCGGGATACACGATTCGCAAGGTCACCCCGGTCGGAACCGATTGGGTCGTGACGACTTTGGCCGGGCGATACTACACATTCGGGTCCCAGAACGGGACCGGGACTGGCGCGCGCTTTAATCTTCCGACCGGCGTGGCGGTGGACCGTGCGGGGAACGTCTTCGTGGCCGACACCTTGAATCACCTGATCCGGAAAGTGACGCCTGCGGGAGTCGTGACGACGTTTGCTGGCGGAGCTGGCGTGCCCGGCGATGCCGACGGAACGGGGACCGCGGCACGGTTTTACGCTCCCATGGGCGTGGCCGTGGACAGCGAAGACAACGTTTACGTGGCGGACACGTACAACAACACCATCCGGAAAGTGACCCCGACAAGAGTCGTGACCACGCTCGGTGGTCTGGCGGGCACCCTGGGAACCGCAGACGGCACTGGAGACGCTGCGCGGTTCACCAACCCTGCTGGCGTGGCGGTGGATAATGCAGGCAACCTTTATGTCACGGACTTCTACTTCAACACCGTCCGCAAGGGTGTCTTGAGACCGCGGATCCTGAACGAAGGTTTCGACAGCGGCCGAATCAGCTTCGATCTCGCGGGACCGACAGGGCGGATGGTGGTCGTCGAAGCCTCCACCGATCTTGCGAACTGGCTGCCGGTCTGGACGAACGTGTTGGGTGCTGGCCCCCTCCAGTTCACGGACCCGCAAAGCGGCGACCTGGCCAGTCGGTTCTACCGCGCCAATCTCCGATAGCGAGCCAAGGGATTCGACGGAGGCGAATGAAGCCCCAGCGCCGGACTGGATGGGTTGGGCGAAAGATATTGCAGGCGAACATTGAGCTTCCCCCGCCGCCTTTCACGCCCTCTGTGTTCTCTGTGGTTTTCAATCCCGTTCGTTGAGGGGCCACCACGAAGGGCACCGAGGACACGAAGATGACGAGACATCCGCCTGTCCCATCCGACGCCTCGGGTGCTCAGCGGTGGACTCGGTGGTCGCGCGGGGTCGGAAAGCGGTGACGAGTCACCGCACTCCCGGGTCGCTTCTGGCGACGACCGGCCGCGGGCATCGCGCTTCGGAGTGCGGGAACCTCCTCCCGCCATCGACGCGTGGCACCTGGAGCCGGCACGGCGGAATTGGTGGAACCACGGCTTGCCCGGGGGACTCGGTGGGCGTACTCCCTGACCATGCTTCCCGCAGACCCGGCCCGGCGTGCCTCGCACTCCGGCTTTACCCTGATCGAGCTGCTGGTGGTCATCGCGATCATCGCCATCCTGGCGGCGATGCTCCTCCCCGCCCTCGCCTCCGCGAAGGAGCGCGCGAAGCGCACGAGCTGCACCAACAACCTCCGGCAACTCGGCCTGGGCCTTGCGCTCTATTCGGACGACCACGAGGACCGCGTGCCCCCGCCGTCCTTCGACCCCGAGCGCATCGCCGGATCGGAGCCGTGGCAGGGTTACCAGGTGTTCGAGGGTGCGGAGGGCCAGGCAGCCGACCTTACCCGCCCCTTCAACCTCGGATACCTGTACAGCACGCGTCTCATTGCCTCCGCGCGGACCTACTACGACCCCAGTCTCCGCCACGCCAACACGCTGCCGATCAAGCTGGAGATGAAAAACTACGAGAGCGGTGCCGTGCCCTGGCCCCGCGTCTCGTCGGGCCGCGTGCGCATCAACTACATGTACTATCCGCAGTCCAACCTCCCCCTCAGCCGCGGCCCCAGCAACTGGGTGGAGACCGCGCAGAAATCGACCCAGTACGCGGCCGACCGCACGATCGTCACCGACCTCATCTACACGCGCGCGACCATCCCCCATGTGTCGAACCGGAATCCGAACGGCATCAATGCGCTATGGGGCGACGGTCATGTGAACTTCAGCACCACCAAGGCGGCCTTTGCCGCGCCGCTCTGGGATGCGGGGGAACACCACGCTGCGAGACAGAACCCGGGCGACAACCCGACTAAATTCCGCACCATCGTCGCCCTGCTGAAACCGTGACGCCGAAGGAGGGTATGGAGCCCCGTCTCCCACCCTCGACGGCATCCGCGACGGCCGGATACGCTTGGCAGGTGATCGCTCCTCGTCCGCCCGTGGCCTCCCTGCGGTTTGCGACCCCGATTCGGCGTCTCTCGCGCCTCGTTCTCATCTGTCTGGGGTTCGCCACCGACTCTGCGCTCCACGGTGCGCCGCTCAAGGTCTTCATCCTTGCCGGACAATCGAACATGGAGGGCGACGCGCGCATCGAGACCATCAATTACCTCGGTTGCGCCAAGACCTTCGCGCAAATGGGCCGTGCATTCGCCGAGGCCAACCTCCGGCTGCTCAACGTGCCGACCCTCCGCTGACTTGGCCTCGCGCCCTCTCGTACCCATGACTCCGCTACGCCGTTGCCGCCCCCTGCTGCGATTCCTCCTCCCTGCCCTGGCCCTGGCGGTCCTGCAGATCTCCACTGGTGGGCGTGCCTCTGCGACGGACGCTTCCGGAGTCGAACCCGCGCGTCCCCGCCTCCAAATCCTCAATGGCAGCGCCCAGCCGCTGGACGTCTTCTGGCTCAAGTCCGGCACCGAGCGCGTTCCGCATGGCTCCGTCGCACCTGGCGAGGACACGATCATCACCACCACGCTGGGCCACCGTTTCGCCGTGGCCGAAAAGGGCTCCGCGTCAGAGGAAGTGGTCACCAGCCGGGTGAGCGTGCAGGCGTTCCGTTTCGGCGGTGTACCCGGCTTCTATGCGCAACGCATCGAGGCACACGGCTATCCCATCGTTGCGTCCGCGAAGGTGAATCCCTACGCGCTCAAAGAGGCAGCCTATCTCGTGGACCTCATGCTGGCGAAGCGCCCCGACGTGCGCGAAGCGATGATCCTAAGCGGTTCGCGCCTGTGCGTGCTTGCCTGGAACGAGTTCACCACCGACCAGCCGGAATTTTTGCGACTCGCGGAGGGAACGATTCCGAGCCACCCCACGCTGCCGGCGCGCGAGTACTGGGATGCGCGCGCCCGCGGCCTCGGCGGCAGCGAGACCGACCCGTACTGCTCGTGCGGCGAGGAGAATCTGCTCGGCTACGCGGGCGATCCCTACGCGGCGGAAAACATCCTGATCCACGAATTCGCGCACAACATCCACCTGCGCGGCCTGGTGAATGTCGACCCGACCTTCGACCCGCGGCTGCGGGCGACGTACGACGCCGCGATGAAGGCCGGTTTGTGGAAGGGCAAGTACGCGGCGGTGAACCATCACGAGTACTTCGCCGAGGGGGTGCAGTCGTGGTTCGGCAACAACCGCGAAAACGATCACGACCACAACCACGTCAACACCCGCCAGGAATTGCTCGAATACGACCCCGGCCTCGCCGCGGTGTGCCGGGAAGTCTTTGGTGACACCGAACTGGCCTATACCAAGCCTGCCACGCGTCTTGACAAGCATCTGGCCGGCTACGACCCGGCTTCGGCGCCGACGTTCGAGTGGCCGGAGCGATTGCAGCGCGCACGGGCTGAGATTCGCGCAAGTGCTCAGGCACGGGACCATGCCGCGAACGGCGGCGCGGGTCGCGAAACCCGCACCCTCGCCGGCTGGACCCTTCACATCAGCCGCGACTTGCTGGCCCGTGAGCCCAAGGCCACCCAGCGCGCGCTCGAACTCATCGAGGCGCAGCTCGCGGAGATCGTCCGTGTCGTGCCGGCACCGGCAGTGGCGGCGTTGCAGCGGATCCCCATCTATCTCTCCCCTCCCTACCCCGGCGTGCCGCCGACCGCGGAGTATCATCCGGGCGCCGAGTGGCTGCGCGACCACGGTCGCGATCCGGCCATGGCGAAGGCGGTCGAGATCTCCAACGTGTCGGCGTTCGAGGCCGAGGCGCGGCGCATGCCGATGCTTCTCCTGCACGAACTCGCGCATGGCTATCACGATCGCGTGCTGCCGCAGGGTCACGACAATCCTGAGATCCAGGCCGCCTATGAAAACGCCAAGGCCGGCGGCAAATATGAGCGCGTGGAACGCCGGGATTCCGAGGGCCGTACCCGCCAGGATCGGCACTACGCGCTGACCAATCCCGCGGAGTACTTCGCCGAGGGCACGGAGGCGTTCTTCGGCCGGAACGACTTCTTTCCCTACACGCGTGACCAGTTGAACCAGCATGACCCGGAGTTGTTCGTGCTGCTGGCGAAGATCTGGGGGGCGTCGGATCCCAGGAGCGCGGATCCCTCGCGACTGACCGTGGACCGCATTTTCGGCAAGGAGCAGGAGTTCAAGACCGAGGATTGGGGACCGGCGCGCTGGCTCAGCGACAGCGCGGCGTACACGACTCTGGAGGTTGCAGCGAGACTCCGGTCCTCCGGATCCGAAACCAACGCCAAGCCGGCCAAGGACATTGTGCGCTATGTCGCAGAATCCGGGCAGCGCGACGTCCTCGTCGCGGCCGAGAGCCTTATTCCGCCCGGTCAGAGCAGACCGCTGCCCATCGAAGACTACGCGTGGTCGGACGACGGCAGCCGGGTGCTCCTCTTCACCAACACGCGGCGCGTCTGGCGCCAGGAAACCCGCGGCGACTACTGGGTGTTCGATCGTCGCACCCAAGCGCTAAAGAAACTCGGTGGCAACGCCCAGCCGGCGACGCTGATGTTCGCCACCTTCTCGCCCGACGGCCAGCGCGTCGCCTACGTCCACCAGAACAACCTGTATGTGCAATCGCTGGATGACCTGCGGATCAAGCCACTGACCACCGACGGCTCGGCGACCGTCATCAACGGGACCGCGGACTGGGTCAACGAAGAGGAGTTCGGCCTTCGCAACGGCCTGCGTTGGAGTCCGGACGGGAAATACATCGCGTACTGGCAGTTCGACACGGCCAGCGTGCGGGAGTTCCAGCTCATCAATTACACGGACGCCCTTTACCCGAAGATCACTTCCTTCGCGTACCCGAAGGTGGGAGAGACCAATTCCGCGTGCCGCGTGGGCGTCGTGCGGTCAACTGGCGGCAAGACGCGTTGGTTCCGGCCGAGCACCGATCCGAGGAACCACTATATTCCCCGGATGGAATGGGCCAAGGACTCGCGTCGCCTCCTGTTCCAGCAACTGAACCGGCTGCAGAATACCAACCAGGTCCTCGAGGGCGATGCCCGGACCGGCGCGACGCAAGTGCGCTTCACCGATCGCGACGACGCCTGGGTGGAGGTCATGGAGGAGATGACGTGGATCGACGGCGGCCGACGATTCCTGTGGTTGAGCGAGCGGGACGGGTGGCAGCACCTCTATGCGGTGTCCGCCTCGGGACAGGGCGTCACGCTCCTGACACCCGGAGAGTTTGATGTGATCAAGGTCGCGGGCGTGGACGATCAGGAGCGCTGCGTGTACTTCATCGCCTCGCCCGAGGACCCCACCCAGCGCCATCTCTACCGTGCCCCGCTGGACGGGAGCGGCGGGCTCGTGCGGGTTTCGCCATCGGATCAGCCGGGTACCCATTCCTATGACTTATCCAAGGACGGTCGCTGGGCCTTTCACACGTACTCACGCCTTGGCCGACCGCCCGTCGTCGAGCTGGTGAGGCTGCCCGCGCACCAGGTCGTCCGCACCGTGGCCGGCAACGCGAAGCTGCGCGACAAAGTGGCCGCGTTGAAGCCGTGGTCCACCGAGTTCTTCCGCGTGAACCTCAGTGATGGTCCGCCCCTCGACGCGTGGTGCCTCAAGCCGCCGGACTTCGATCCCGCGCGGAAGTATCCGCTGCTGATCCATGTTTACGGCGAGCCCGCGGGATCGACGGTTGTCGACGGGTGGGGCGGGGAAAAATACCTCTGGCATGGGCTCCTGGCGCAGCGCGGGTATGTCGTGATCAGCATCGACAATCGCGGCACGGCGGCGCCTCGCGGGCGCGACTGGCGCAAGAGCATTTACCGGCAGATCGGCATTCTTGCCTCGGCCGACCAGGCGGCTGCCACGCGCGAGATTCTGCGGACCCGGCCGTATCTCGATCCGGCGCGCGTCGGCATCTGGGGTTGGAGTGGCGGCGGGTCGATGAGTTTGAACGCCATCTTCCGGTATCCCGACCTCTATCAGACCGCGATGGCCATCGCGTTCGTGGCCAACCAGCGCTTCTACGACACCATCTACCAGGAGCGCTACATGGGATTGCCGGCCGACAACGAAGCGGGTTTCCGGGACGGTTCGCCCATCACCTTTGCGCATCAACTGAAGGGCCATCTCCTGCTGGCCTATGGCACGGGCGATGACAATTGCCACTACCAGAACTTCGAGGTGCTGGTGGATGAACTCATCCGGCATCACAAGCCGTTCACCTCGATGCCCTATCCAAACCGGACCCACGCCATCAAGGAGGGCGAGAACACCGCGCGGCACCTGTACGAAACGCTCACCCGATACCTGGAGGCCCGGCTCCCGTTCACGGCAGGATCCGGCAGCGCGGTTTCCCATGCAGCAGGACCTTAGCCCGGTCGGCCCGGCAGGGACGATGCGCTCGATTTCGCGCGCAGAACGTTCGCCCTCGCCGCCGGCGGCTGGCGACGCTCATGGTCCCAGCCGACCTGAATCGTGGTCGGAGTGAGCCTCTCGACCGCGGCGACAACCCTCTCCAACCTTCAGCCCGCCATGGCCGGACGTTATCTCGAAACCTATTTCACCCCGAAGGTGCTTGCCGCTCAGCAACACTACTTCGGTCGTTCCCAACCTCTCCCCCCGCAGCCCGAACGCGACGCGCTCACCCGTGAAGAGAGCGCCTTTATCGAGGCACGGGATTCGTTCTACATGGCGACCGTCAGCGAGAATGGTTGGCCCTACGTGCAGCATCGCGGCGGCGAGCCCGGCTTCCTGCGTGTCGTCAGCGCCACACAACTCGCCTTCGCTGACTACAAGGGCAACCGCCAGATGATTTCCACCGGCAACCTCGCCGCCCGGGATCGCGTCGCGCTCTTCCTCATGGACTATCCCCATCGCGAGCGCTTGAAGATCCTGGGTCACGCCCGCGTGGAGGATGCGCGTCAGCACCCGGAACTCGTCGCGCAATTCGCTGAACCCGAAGCGCACGGAATCGCCGAGCGCGTGGTTCTCATCGACATCATCTCGTTCGATTGGAACTGCCCGAAGTACATCACGCCCCGCTACACCGCCGCCGAAGTCGAGGAGGCGATTGCGCCGCTCAAAGCCCGGATCGCCGAGCTGGAGGCGCTGATGCAGCCGCCATCGCCCTAGCCCGACTTTCGCAACTGGACGAGATTCCCGGTGATTTTGGCGGGTGC
>CAZYJB010000108.1:0-259 GCA_964647675.1 uncultured Verrucomicrobiota bacterium
GGGACGCGATAGGCGATGTCCGAGATCGAATCGTGCAGCGCCTCGGCGCGCACGAAGCCGTACCAGCGCGGGGTCAGGAGGTAGTTGTACTGGCCGTATCCCTTGACGAAGCCGACGTTCTGGACGCTGTCGTTCCTGCCGTAGCCGGCGTCGATGCCGGAACTGAATTCCCCGGACTCCCACTTGCGAAGGGCCACCGCATTGGCGGTGAAGAGGAGCGTGTCGCTCACGGGCGAGAAGGCCAGCGCGGAGACGGGAG
>CAZYJB010000108.1:269-8961 GCA_964647675.1 uncultured Verrucomicrobiota bacterium
CGTCACGCTGGCGCCGACACCGGCGGAGACTTCCCACTTTGGCTTGGGAGGAATGGCCGCTGCGGCGGCCGCGGCACCCGCTTCGTTGGAGGGCTGCGGCACGGGTGCGGCGGCCTCCTGGGCCACGACACCGGAAGCTCCGGCGCAAAGGAGCGCCGCCGCGAGGGTCACGGTATTGCGTTGGTACATGTTGATCGTCCTGCGTTGCGTCATGTTGATGAGGTTCGGTGCGGTGCCCGGGGGCAGGATACTCTGCCGTCATCCCCGGAATCCCGCCGTTCGACTTCACGGTCGCCTGACCCCTTCGAGGGGCTGCCAATCCGAGTCCGGCTTCCACGCCCGCCCACCGGGGTCTCCGGAAAGAACGGGCTCCGGACAGGAGAAAGCGCCTCCTGGAATGCCCAGCAAACGCCGCCGTGGTTCAGCCAAGCCGCGGACGATAGGTAGGGAGGCGTCCGACGCAAGCGAGGAAACGGTTCCGCGCGCATGTCCGGTTCCGGCCGCCGGCAGGAGCCGTGCCACCAGCCGGGCGGTGCAGATGTCAGAAACGTCCGTACCCGCCAACGGCGGCCCATCAGTAGAGGCCGGGAAGGAAGCGCCGCACCCGGCGGCGGTAGAGACGGTACTCGGGAAAGGCCTCCATGAGATGGCGTTCCTCGGAGCGCGACTTGGCATCGAAAAACACGGCGCACGCCACGGCCATCCCTGCCGTGAACGCACTCTGCCAGACCAGGGCCCAGCCCGCCGCCCCGAGCAGCAGGCTGGTGTAGAGCGGATGCCTCATCCAGCGGTAGGCCCCGTGCTGGACGAGCACCGAGCCGGGGCGCGGTTTGGGGTAGGGGGTTCGATTGCGTCCCAGATGCGCGAGCGCCGGCAGTCCCAGTCCGGCTGCGATCACCATCAGCATCGCGCCGATCCAGAACGCGACCTCGTGGCGCCAGTCGCCGGAGGTCAGCGGGCCCGCCGCGACCAGGCCGAGCAGCAGTGGCCACTGGATCCAGACCCAGGCGGCGCCGCGATCGGGCGGGACGGGAGCGGGGGGCGACATGTCGAGAGGGGAATCCAGGGGTGGCGTGGCGGGTCAGCCCTGCGGTCCGAAGGCGCGGGCCTGCTGGTCGATGCGGCGCTGCAGGCTGCCACAGACCTGTTCGCAAAGCTTGTAAATCGAGCGGTCGGCCACGAAGTAGTACACGTTGAGACCCTCTTTGCGCCGGCCGAGAAGCCCCGCGTCGGTGAGGGTCTGAAGGTGGCGGGAGACGTTGGCCTGGGTGGCCCCGGTGGCCTTGACCAGGTCGGAGACGTGCCGTTCACCGCCTTCGAGAGCGATCAGGAGCCGCAGCCGCATGGGCTCGCCCAGGACGCGGAACCGGGCGGCGATGAGCTCAAGGGCCTGGACCGAAAGCGTCTGCCGGTTCATGCGGGGACGATGCCTGCATTCCGGGATTGACGCCAACTATATAATCGTATACTCATGGAATTGTTGTGCGGGGACCCGTGCCGGCGGCCCAGTCGGGTCGGGTCGGGCATTGATCCCGGTCCCCGGCCGCCATCAACCTATCCTCCACCCACCCTCCATGAGTATCGAACGCCTCATCCGGATCCTCGCCGGCGTCTTCGTCCTCGCCTCTCTGGCCCTTGGCTATTGGGTCGACCAACGCTGGTTTCTCTTCACGGCCTTCGTCGGGTTCAACCTGATCCAATCCGCCTTCACGGGCCTCTGTCCTGCCGAGTTCGTCCTGAAGAAGGCGGGGGTCGGAGGGGTAGGCTCCTCCTGCGGACGCTGACCCGAAGGAAGGACACGACGTGATGGCTCTCCCCTCCTCCCGGCCGGAGCACCGCCCGCCTCGTGGCACCCTGGGCGGGCGCCACCCTGCGGTGTCAGCACGTGGAATCCGGGTCGCGGCGTTCAGCGGGTTCCTCCTGTGGATCATGACCGGGTGTCATCGCGAGGCGCCGACGGGACCGATCGCCGTGGCCGATTTGCCCGCGCAGGAGGTGCGGGTGGCCACCGTGCGCCGCAGCGGCCACGCCCTGATCGAAGAGGTGACGGGCACGGTGCGTTCGCGATTGCGCGCCGCCATCGAGGCGAACGTGTCCGGCCGCCTGGCGCGGCTCATGGTCTCGCCGGGGCGCAGCGTTTCCGCAGGCGAAGTGCTGGCCGTGATCGACGTGGCGGAAATCACGGCGCGCGCCGCGCAAGCGCGGGCTTCGGCCGAGCAGGCGGACCGCGAACGTCAGCGGATGCGCACGCTGCTGGCCCAGGAAGCGGTGACCCAATCCGAGTTCGATGCCGCGGACGCGCGGGCGCGGGTGGCGCGCGCGGTGGCTGATGAGGCGGAGGTCATGGTGGGCTATGCCCGCGTCGTGGCACCGTTCGACGGCGTCGTGACGCGGAAACTCGCGGACGAAGGCAATCTCGTGGGGCCCGGGCGGCCGATCGTCGAGATCGAGAATCCGTCCGCGCTGCGCTTTGAGGCGGACGTTCCGGTGAGTCTGCTGGACCGGATCCGCCTGGGCGAACGTCTGGAAGTTCTGGTGTCGCCCCTGGAGGCGCCCCTGTATGGCACGGTCAGCGAGCTCGATCCGACGGCAGACACCGCGAGTCGCACGGCGCGCGTGCGGTTGGACCTTCCGGCTGACTCCCGGTTGCGGGCGGGATTGTTCGGACGGATGTCGGTACCGATCGGTGAGTCTACGCAAGTGTCGGTGCCGGTGACCGCGGTGATCCGACGTGGGCAGCTCGAGTTCGTGCAGGTCGTGCGGGACGGTCGGGCTCGACTGCGCATGATCCGCGCCGGCAAGCAGCGGGGGCTCGATCAGGAGGTGCTGGCGGGGTTGGAGGAGGGCGAGACGGTGGTGGCATCCGACGGCGTCGCGCTCAGGGATGGTCAACCCGTGCGCACGCAATGAGTGCGCACAGCGATCGGCATCCGGCAGCGCCGGCGACACGCGGTCCCGCAGGCCGCCTGGCATCATGGTTCATCGATTCGAAGCTGACCCCGCTGGTGGTGCTCACCGCGATCCTGCTGGGGGTTTTCGCGGTGGTGATGCTGCCCCGCGAGGAGGAGCCGCAGATCAAGGTGCCGATGGTGGATGTCCTGGTCGCAATGCCGGGGTTTTCGGCGCGCGAGGTCGCGGAACGCGCGACGCGGCCCATGGAGAAACTCCTTTGGGAGATTCCAGGGGTGGAATACCTCTACTCCACGTCCCGCGAAGGGGAGTCGCTGGTGATCGTGCGCTTCCGGGTTGGCGAGGAGATGGAGGCGAGCCTGGTCAAGCTGAACCAGAAGCTGGAATCGAACTTCGACCGCATCCCGCATGGTGTTTCACGGCCGATGATCAAGCCGCGCTCGATCGACGACGTGCCGATCCTGGCGCTCACGTTTCACAGTTCGAGGCATGATCCCATGGAACTGCGCCGGGTCGTGGCGCAGGTCGACGAAACGGTCAAGCAGGTGCCGCTGGTGGCCGAGACCGGGATCCTGGGCGGTGCGCGCCGCACATTGCGCGTGCAGCTGGACCCGGTGCATCTCGCCGCGCGGAATCTGAGTCCGGCGGGGTTGGTTCCGATGCTTCAGCAGGCGAACCGCCAGTTTCATTCCGGCGGGCTCACCTCCGGCAACCGTGAGGTGTTGGTGGAAACGGGTGGCTTCCTGGCCACCGCCGACGACGTGGGCGCGGTGGTCGTGGGGGTTCATGGCGGGCGCCCGGTCCGGTTGCGGGAGGTGGCGACCATCGTGGATGGCCCCGAGGAGCCCTCGAACTACGTGGTGGCCGGGGAGGGGATCGCGTCGCCGCATCGGGCCGCGCGGCTGGCGGCGGCGACGCAGGCCGAACGCGCCTCCGCCGCGCTCCTGCGGGAGGAGACGGCGGTCACACTGACCGTCGCCAAGCGGCCTGGCGCGAACGCCATCGCGGTGGCGGAGGAGGTGCTGGAACGGGTCGAGCTTCTCCGCGGACACCTCCTGACCGCCGACATATCGATGGAGGTCACGCGGCACTACGGGCGCACCGCCGCGGAAAAGTCCGATGAACTGCTCCTGCACATGGGCATCGCCGTGGTGGGTGTCTCGGTTTTGATCGGGCTCACGCTCGGTTGGCGCGAATCGCTGGTGGTTGCCTTGGCCATTCCCGCCACGCTCGCCCTGACCCTCATGGTCTTCTACCTGCAGGGCTTCACCCTCAATCGCATCACGCTGTTCGCGCTGATCTTCAGCATCGGCATCCTGGTGGACGACGCCATCGTGGTGGTGGAGAACCTGGTGCGGCACTTCCATCGGCCGGAAAACCGAGGCAGAAACTGGCATCACATCGCGATCGAGTCGGTGGGTGAAGTGGGCAATCCGACGATTCTCGCGACCTTCGCGGTCATTTTCGCCGTGGTGCCCATGGCGTTCGTGGGCGGGTTGATGGGGCCGTACATGCGGCCGATCCCGATTGGCGCGAGTGCGGCGATGGGCTGGTCGCTGCTGATCGCCTTCATCGTGACCCCGTGGGCGGCGGTCCGCGTGCTGCGCTGGCGGAAGGGTGAGGAGCGACTCCAAAGGCTGGCCGGCGCCCATGGCGGGACGGTACCAGCCTCCTCCTCGACTGCGCGACCGGCGTCTGTGGGAACAGAACCGTACATCGACACCTCTTCGTATCAGGGCGATCTCTTCACGCGTCTCTACTGCCGGGTGATGGTGCCGATGATCCGCCGCGCGCGCTGGCGCTGGGTGTTCCTGGGCGGCAACGCGCTGCTGCTCCTGGCGGCCATGGCGACCGTGGGAATCGGGTGGGTGAAGGTCAAAATGCTGCCCTTCGACAACAAGTCGGAGTTCCAGGTCATCCTGAACATGCCCGAGGGCAGCGCGCTGGAGCGCACCCTCGAGGTGGCACGCGAAATGGCCGAGGTGCTGCGGCGCGAGCCCGAGGTGACGGATTATCAGGTCTATGCCGGCCTGGCGGGTCCCTTCAATTTCAACGGCCTCGTGCGCCACTACTTCCTGCGGCGCGGCGCGGCGTCCGCGGACATCCAGGTCAATCTGCTGCCCAAGGCCGAGCGCCGGGCGAGGAGCCATGACATCGCCAAGCGGATCCGGCCTGCCGTGGCGGCGATTGCGGCGAAACACGGCGCCCGCGTGGCAGTGGCCGAGGTCCCGCCAGGGCCGCCCGTGCTGCAGACGCTGGTGGCCGAGGTCTACGGCGCAGACGAGGCGGTGCGGTTGGCTGTGGCGCGCGAGGTGCGCGAGGTCTTCCGCGCGACCAAGGGCGTCGTGGATATCGACTGGTACGTCGAGGATCCCCAGCCCAAGGCTCGATTCGTCATCGATAAGGAGAAGGCCGCGCTGAGCGGCATCAGTGCCGAAACCATTTCCCAGACATTGCTCCTCGCCGTGGCCGGACTCGAGGTGGACCTGCTCCATGTGCCCGAGGAAAAGGAGGACGTGAATCTGGTACTCGAATTGCCGCGCGCGCTGCGAACCACGCCTCGGGACCTGCTGTCCCTGCGCGTACGTCCGGGAGACGGCAACGCCCTTCCCGAGCCGGGCGTGTCGGACGGCGTGCCGCTCGTGCCGCTCGGCGAACTGGGGACGCTGGTATGGACCAATGTCGAACGCAGCCTCCACCACAAGAACCTCATGCCGGTGACCTATGTCATCGGGGATGTGGCGGGTGAGATCGAAAGTCCGGTGTACGCGATCCAGGCGATGAACCGCGTGCTCGCGACCCTGGACCTGCGCCGGTTCGGCGTGAGCACGGGGAAGCCGGGGATCCGAATCCACAACGCCAGCATGCCGACATCGGACGCGGTGCCATCGATGAAATGGGACGGGGAATGGCACATCACGTTGGAGGTGTTCCGCGATCTGGGGTTGGCCTTTGCCGCGGTGCTGGTGCTGATCTATGTGCTGATGGTGGGCTGGTTCCGGTCCTTCCTAACTCCCTGGGTCGTGATGATGGCGATTCCCTTTTCGCTGGTCGGAATCCTGCCGGCGCATGGCGCCATGGGAGCGTTCTTCTCCGCGACATCGATGATCGGCTTCATGGCCGGAGCCGGCATCGTGGTGCGCAACTCGATCATCCTCGTCGACTTCATCGAACAGCGGCTCCGCGAAGGAATGCCGCTCGCCCAGGCGGTCGTCGACGCGGGTGCCGTGCGGTTTCGTCCGATGCTGCTGACGGCGCTGGCGGTGGTGGTGGGGGCCGGCGTCATTCTTTTCGATCCGATCTTTCAGGGTTTGGCGATCGCCCTGATGGCCGGCGAGGTGGCGTCCCTGCTCATCAGCCGGATGGCGATTCCGATCCTTTACTACATTACGCATGCACGCCCGCGCACCCCGTTCGCCGCGGCGGCGAATCAGGACCCGTGAGGCAGGGGGCCGGGGGACGGAATGGAGGGATCGGTGTCCCGGAAGGCGGCAGCCCCGGCCCGCAGGGGATCAGGGAAGTCCGGCTGGACGGACAGCCATTGGTGGGCTTCGGCGAGGGTGTGGAAGGCGCCGTCGAGCTGGGCCTCGAAAGCCAGATGCGCCCAGCGCCCCACCTCCGGTCCGCGTTGGAATCCGAGGCGAAGCAGGTGGCGACCGAGGAGAATCGGCTTCGGCTCGCGCTCGGTCAGTTCGAGCGTGGCGGCGAGGCGCAGGAGTTGCTTCACCGAATGGGGCACGGCGGGTGGTTTTGGCGGACGGCCCATCGCGTCGGCCGTCATGAGGGCACCGAGCTGATTCACCGTGGCTGGCGCGAGGCGACGCGCGAGCCGGCGCACGGCGCGTTCCGTCGGTTCTTCGAAATGGGCCATGTGGTTTGCCACCAGCGGAAGAACCTGTTCGACCGTCGCCGGAGGCATGGCCAGCCGCGCGAGGAACGATCTCCCCAGCCGTACGCTCTCCGCCTCATGCCCGGGTGACGTGATTCGCGCGCGTCCGTCCCGGATCTCCGTGAACGTCCGGGTCGCCTTGCCAAGGTCGTGGATCAACGTGGCAAAGCTGAGAATCGCGCGCCCGGGCTGGGTCGCGCTCTGCCAGTCCGGCAGCCCCACCAGAGCATCGAGGCAATGCGCCGTGTGAACGAAGACGTCGCCTTCGGGATGCCAGTCCGGATCCTGCGGTATCCCAACCAGGGACGCCAACTCAGGAAAATGGGCCAGCCAACCCGACGTGTAGAGAAACTGGAGCCCGCGGGAGGGGCGCACGCTTCGGACGGCCCACTTGATCCACTCTTCGCGCACCCGTTCCGTGGCGAGTTCGCCGAAACCGGCGAGGATACGGCGCGAGAGGTCGATGGTTTCGGCAGCCGCGGTCAGGTCGAATCGCGCGGCGAACTGCATGCCGCGCAACACGCGCAGGGGATCCTCGACGAACGCGGACGACGTGTGGCGCAGCACGCGCGCTTCGAGATCCTGGCGACCGCCGAAGAAGTCGAGCAGCCGTCCCGACGCCACGTGCCACATCATGGCGTTGATGGTGAAGTCACGCCGCGCCGCGGCGAGTTCCGGACTCAGGTTCGGCTCGAACGTCACCTCGAAGCCGCGGTGGCCACGCCCCGCCTTCGAGTCCCGGCGCGGCACGCTGAAATCGTGCTGGCTCCCGTCACACGAGAACTTCAGGACGCCAAAGGAGCGGCCGACCGCATCGACGCGGCCGTGCGGCCGAAGGACCTCCTCAAGTTCTGCGAGCGAGAGGCCGAAGACCTCGATGTCGACGTCTTTGATCGGCAGCCCGAGGAGCGCATCGCGCACGCAGCCGCCGACCAGGTAGGCATCCCGCAGGGCGGGAGTCGAGGCGAGCAGCCGTCCGAGTTGCGATGGAAGGGTGATCATTCCGCGCGCCCGGCGCGGCACCGCTGCGCCCGGGCTCAACCGTGTGATGCGACGTAATGCCCCAGAAGTCGGAAGACATCGAAGATGTGCGCGTCGCGCTTGAACTCGAGCGTGACGGGCGTGCTGCGGCCCTTGATCGAGATGGTGATCTCGGCATCCAGGTCGAAATGCCCGGCCGTCTCCATGGTGTAGGTGTTGATGGAGCGGTATGGGATCGCCGTGTAGCTCGTCTTGCGGCCGGTCAGGCCCTGCTTGTCGACCAGGAACAGGCGGTGATCGGTGAAGATGATCAGGTCGCGGAAGAGTTTGTAGGCGTGGCGGATCGACTCGCCTTCGACCAGCAGGCGCCCGAATTCCTCCTCCAGGCTGGAGGCGTCGACTTCGCTGGCGTTTCCAAGGATGGCGCTGAACAGGCCCATACGGTTCGTCGTGGTGGTGACGGACCAAGGGTGCCCATTCCGCGGGAAATGAAAAGTTCCCTCTGCCGCGTCCCGACCGCTCCGGAGGGTTGTCTCGCACGCGGAACTGGTGCAACACTTGGCGCGATGCGCGTTCTGCGTTCACGTCTGCCCGGCTGGGGGCTCCTCGGCCTGCTGTCTCTTGCGGGCCGGAATCTCCTCGCCGAGGCTCCAGCCAGCGAGGCCAACGAGTGGCAACGCTTGGTGCAGCCGTTCCTTTCCTCGCATTGCGTCGCCTGTCACGGCAGCGAAAAGAAGAAGGGTGGGCTCGACCTCGAACCGCTGCGCGCGGCGACCTCCGATTGGGGCGCGCATCGCGAAACGCTCGAAAAGGTGCGCCACGCCCTCCAGAGCCGCGAGATGCCCCCCGAGAAGGAGAAGCAGCCGGAAGAATCCGTGCGGCTCGCGGTGTCGGAGTGGATCGGCACCACCA
>CAZYJB010000109.1:0-8959 GCA_964647675.1 uncultured Verrucomicrobiota bacterium
GTTTCCCAGAGGAATTGGCGCCGCGAACGATGTCGCGGCAGGGATTGCAGAGGTGCGCGGGGTGTCATCTCGGGTCCGGGTGAAGGCGGGCGTCCTCGAACGCCAGCCGCGAGTGATCCGCATTCGCGTCAGCGCACATAGAGGAACTCGTCGAGGTTGAAGAGCAGCCACGCAAAGCTCTTCAGGCCGGCGGTCGTGTCGGTCATGGTCGCGGAGAGGCGCGACAGCTCGAAGGGGGTGGGTGGTCGCGCCAGCGCGCGCAGGTATCCCAGTCGAACCGCATCGGGCAGGGAGGAGCCGGCCTGGCGCTGCAGGTCGTCCGCCATCCTGCCAGCCACGCGGTCCACGAACTCGCTGTTCATCAGAAACAGCGCCTGGGGTGCGGTGACGGTCTCCAGACGTCGCGCGCAGACACTGCGACCGTCTTCCACGTCAAAGGTCTCGAGGTAGCTCGGCATGATCTCCGCATAGGTGCGGTAGCCGCGAATCATGTAAGCCGCGCGACGATTGCCTTCGGGTCCGGTCTCGTCGCCGCCGTAGGATTTTCCGCCGAGGCGCAGGTCCAGCGCGCCCGCCACCGCGAGCATGCAGTCGCGGATCGGCTCCGCCTCGAGGCGCCGCAGCGGGAACCGCCACAGAGTGAGGTTTTCCGGATCGGCCTTGTCGCCGGGCTCCCGCACGGCGGCCGGTGCCGTGGAGGCACGCGCGTAGGTCGCGCTGAGCACGATCTCGCGGTGCAGCCATTTCATGCTGAAGTCGTGCGCGATGAATTGGGACGCCAGCCAGTCGAGCAGTCCGGGGTGGACCGGCTTGCCGCCGAGCGCGCCGAAGTCGTTCAGGCCCGGGTGCAATCCCGATCCGAAGTGCCAGGCCCAGATGCGATTCACCGCCACGCGCGCGAACAGTGCGTTCTCCGGCGAGGTCAGCCAATCGACCAATCCCTCGCGCCGACCGTGGCGGAAGTCGTAGTCCTTCGGTGCGAAGGGGAACCCGGGGCCCACCGGCTGGCTTTTTCGCGGCCGCGCGGGATCGCCGGTGGTGAGCACGTAGTTCGTCTCGGAGGCGCGCTTGAGATCCTCGGCCACGGTGAAGAAGACCGGCAGGGGCTCGGGCGCCTTGAGATCGTTGATTTGCTTCAGATACGCGTCGTACCGCGAGATCTCCTCCGCGGACATGAGCTCCTTGATCTTGGGCGGATCGACGCGCAGGACGGGATAGTAGTCGTCGTAGGTCTTCTGCTCGGCCGCGGTGCGCTGGGATTCGGGTTTGCGGATGGCCGTCTGGACATCGGGTGGCAGCAGCAGAACCCGCTCCTCGTAGAGCCGGTCGAAGTGCGGCCGGATGAACGCCTTCATCTCGGACACGAGGTGCGCGAGGCGGCGCTCGTGCTCGTCGATCCTGCGCCCCTGCTCGAACACCTGCTCGGGAGTCGCGAGATCCACGGGACGCAACACCAGCGGATCGAAGAGCGACTTCATTGAGTAGTAGTCGCGCTGCGAAATGGGATCGAAGAAATGGTCATGGCACCGCGCGCAACTCACGGTGAGGCCGAGAAACGCCGTCGAAACGGTCTCGACGGCGGAAAAGGCGAGCTGCTGGTCGGCGTTCTCACGGCTGGCCGCGCCGCGCGCGAGGAATCCCAGCGCGAAGAGATCCTCCGGCCTGGGCTCCACGGGTGTGAGATGGCCCGCCGCCGAAATGATGCGTCGCTGGCGCGCGCGATTGCCGAGCACCTGCGCGCGCACGAACTGGTCATAGGGCAGATCCTGGTTGAGGGCCGTGACGACCCAGTCACGCCAGTAGTGGATGCCCGGGGTCGCCGGCATGCCCTCGTCGACGTCGGTGTAGCGCAGCACGTCGAGCCAGTGGCGTCCGTAGCGAACACCGTGCTGCGGGCTCGCGAGCAGGCGGTCGACCACCGCCGCTCTCGCTTCGTCGCTGGGATCGGCGAGAAAGCGGGCGACCTCCTCCGGCGCGGGGGGCAATCCGGTCAGATCCAGGGTCACACGCCGCAGCCAGACAGCGGGCTCCGCGGCGGGCAGAGGCGTGATCCCCTTCTCACGCGCGGCGGCTTCGAGCAGGGAATCAATCGGTGTACGCCGCGCGCCGTCGGGTGAGGCAGGGAGGGAAGGTGGGGCCAGCGGGCGCAGCGACCAGCCATCGAACTGGATCTTCGGTTCGTTGGCCCGCAGCGCCAGGATGCTGGAGAATCCCAGGCCGACGCAGAGGATCACGAACAGCGCGCCCGCGGGAAGGCGCTGTCGACCGCGCACGGGGAGGGTATCCGCGCTGCTGTTCATGATCAGATTCATGAGTGGCGGCCGGCGCCAATGCAAGCCCGGTGGCTCGCCGCCGGCTCCGGTGAGTCCGAGGGAAGAGAAGACCCGACACTCCCGCCTATCTCGACGCCGGCAACGTGATGCTGCGCCCGGTGCGCGCCGATTCACGCGCGGCATCGAGGATCTCGGTCACGGTCAGGTTGAGGTCGAGCGAGGAAAGCCCGGTGGGCTGGATCTCACCGCGCACCACCGCGGTCAGATAGGACAGCGGGTCCTGCGCAGGCGCCGCGAGCGCGGGCACGGGCGCGTTGGTCTCGGCGCCATTCCCATGGCGGAACCGAAGATTGCGCGCGTCCGGCGCGAGGAGGTAACCGCCCCGACCGTAGATCTCGATGTCCTTCCGGTTGTACGGCCAGTTCCACGAGGCCTGGATGATCCCCTGCGCCTGCGGGTAAGTCAGGACGATCGTGGCCTCGTCGTCCACGTTCGGATACACCTGCGGTTTGATCTGCTGCGTCACTGCGAAGACCGAGGTTGGTCGCTGTCCCTTCATGAGCCAGGTAATCAGGTTCGCACCGTAGCAGCCGAAATCGGTCAGCGCGCCGCCGCCGTTGAGCACGGGATCAGTCAGCCACCGCAGGAAATCCGGCGAGCAGCCGATCTCCTTCGGGCCCTGGTGTCCGTCGTGCACGACGAACTTTCGGAAGTTGCCGAGGGCGGGGTCCTGCTCGGCGAGGGCGCGAGCCGCGTGTACGGACGGGTACCAGGTGGTCTCGTAGTTCACCACCACGTGGATACCCCCAGTCTGGGCGGCTCGCGCAATGGCGCGGGCGTGTTTCAGGTTCACCGCCAGCGGCTTCTCCATCATGACGTGTACGCCGCGCGCCGCGCAGGTCTCCACCACACGCCGGTGCTCGAAAGTACTGGTGAACACCGCGACGGCCTCGGGCTTCACCGCGTCGAGCATGCCTTCCAGCGTCGGATGGAAGAGCGAGTCCGCCAGCTTGTGCGCCGTAGCATACCGCTGCGCGAGTGCCTGGTCGGATTCCACGACGGCGACGAGCTGGACATCCTGTCGTCCGCTGGTGCTGGGCAGGAAGCCGCGCGCGTGATCGTGCGACAGCCCGACGATGGCGAATCGCAGGGGGGCGGCCTGCCCGGGAAGGGCGACCCCGAGGGCCGCGAGAAGGGACCACACAACGGCGGACAGGAAGGAGCGGGAAGGGCACATGGCGGTTCCCCGGCAGCGAACCGCACTCCCCGGGCCATGGCCATCCCGAAGATGAGCGTCCCCCGAGTTCGGCCTTGATGCCATTCGTCCATCCCCCGACGCTCGCGCAACTTCCACCCGTCGATTCCGTTCCATTCAGTCTGAGAACACCGTGACCCGGTCGCGCGGATCTGCCTGCCCACGCTTATGAACCGTCGCCCCACGCCCCGCCGGCGAGCCGCCGCGCGCCTCGCAGCTGTTCCCGCCAGAACGCCCGCACCCTCGGAGGCTGACCTCATCGCGAGCCTGGCCGGCACCTCCGACAAGGTTAGCGACGAGGATCTCAGACAGCTCTTCGGCAGCGATCTCCCCGAGTTGCGCGAACTGGCCCGCGAACGCACCCGCGTGCGGCGTTCGCGCGGTCCGCGTACCAAGGTCTACCTGCTGCACGGCATCATGGGCGCGGAACTCGGCGTGAGCCGCCTGTTCTGGGAGGATGTCATCTGGCTCGGGCTGACCGACGTCCTCTTCGGCCGGTTGAAGAAGCTGACGCTCGGGGCCGGGGGGGATCCCCGGGTGCGACCGCTGGGTTTTCTTCCGGGCGTGTACCTGCTCATGCGCCTGCACCTCGAGAAGTCGGGGTTCGAGGTGGAATCGTATGCCTACGACTGGCGGCGCAACCTGGACACCCTGGGCGCCGCGCTGAAGAAGCGCGTCGAAGCCGAGCCGGAGAAGGTGATGATTGTCGCCCACAGCATGGGTGGCCTGGTCACCCGCTCGGCGTTCAAGCAGGGCATGCGGAACGTCGCGCGTTTCATCATGCTGGCCACGCCCAACCACGGGTCGCTCGCGCCGGTCGAGGCGCTGCGCGGCCAGTATGGCCTTGCGCGGGTCATCGCGGGTGGCGACCTCCACCACGATGCGGAAGCCCTCGCCAAGAATGTCTTCGGCACCTTCCCCGGGTTGTATCAGATGATCCTCGCGCGCCGGCTGCATCCCGGCCTCGACCTCCTCGACGCCGCGGCCTGGCCGTCGGTGGGACCGCGCCCCAAGGCCGACCTGCTCGCGCTCGCGGGAGGGGTGGACAGCCTCCTCGCGCGGCCGACCGACACGCCCGGCATCGACTGGTATCTCATCGCCGGCGTCGACCAGCCCACCAAGGTGTCCGCCGTCGTGGATCGCGACGAGTTCGTCTACACGGTTTCCAATGCCGGGGACGGCACGGTGCCGGTGGAGTCCGCACGGATTGAAGACGTGAAAAAGACGTGGTTCGCGTCTGCCGGGCACGGGTTCTTCGCCAACCACCGCGGCGTGCGCGAAGCGACGGTGGAGATCCTCGAGACCGGCGATACTGCCGTCCTGCCGACCACACTGCCCGCGGCGACGCGCACGGTGGAACGGGTGCGGGAAAGCGAACTCCGGGCCGTGGCGCTGACGCGGAGCCGCGCCCGCGCTGGCGCGGAGCTTTCGCACCCGGAACGGTTGCGCGCGATCTTTGGCGCACCGGAATCCATGGCCAGCGTGGTGGTGGAAGCCCCGCAATCCGCCGGCGGGTATCTCCATCGGCTCGAGCAGGTGACCATCGGGCGCAAGAAGCAGCGGCGCCTCGAGGTGGCGTTCTACAACGGCAGCATCACCGACGTGAACGCGCGCGCCTACGTGCTGGGCACGTTCTCGGGCGTCACGCCCACCGGCGCCGCGGCCGCCCTCGACGTGCTGATGGACGGCGCCATCGCCGAACTCATCGGGTCGAACATGTTCGGCTCGCGCACGGGCGAGGTGTTCATGCTCCCGCTCTCCCGCCGCGAGGTGCGCGCCGAGGTCGGCCTTTTCGTGGGAATGGGTCAGTACAACGATTTCAAGGCCGTGCCGTCCCCGGCCTCCACCGGCCGCGGCACCGAGACCTTCGTGCACCGGCAGCACGTGCCCGCGCTCGAGATTGCGGCCGAAAACGGGGCGCGACTGCTGGCGCGCACGAATGTCGACGACTTCGCCACGGTCCTCCTCGGCGGCACCGTTGCCGAGGACCTCGCGGCCACCGGCGAAAGCATGTTGCGCGGGTTCCTGCGCGGGCTCGAGGACGCCGATGCCGGCGAAGGGGTGCGGCGGTTGGTGATTTGCGAGACCGATCCCGACCGCTACCGCGCGATGCGCGGCCATCTGGTCTATCTCGCCACCACGCCGTTGTGCGAAGGCATCGAATTCGTGCTGAGCGAACTCGACCCGCCTCCCGAGGTGCGTCGCCTGCGGGCGCTCGGCGTCAGTACCGCGCCGCCGCGCACCGGCGGACCCGAGCCCGCCTATCTGCTGGTCAGCACAGGGCCTGAGTCGGGCCGCGCTGCGGCGACGGCGCGCCTGTGGAAGTTCGCGCTGCTTGGTCCCTCCGGTCGCGCCGCGGTGCGCGAAAGCACGGTATCGGTCACCAAGGAGAAGTTGGACCGGCTCCTCGCACCCCTGGCCAACGCAGCCTCCTTGAATCCCGACCAGGTCAGTGAAATGGGACGCCGCATCGCCGGCGAACTCCTGCCGGCCGAGATCCGTGCCGACCTGGCCGACCTGTCGGCGATGCCATGGGTCGTGCTGCACGATGCCGAGGCGTCGCGGATCCCCTGGGAAACACTCGAACTTTCCAGCACGGGCGAGAGGCGCGTCGTCCGGCCCGCACTCGAGTGCGGCATGAGCCGAAGGTTCCTGGCGTCCACCACCGCCTGTTCGCGTTGGTCCAACGGCGCCGTGCGCGCGCAGGAAGTCAACGTCCTGCTGGTGAGCAATCCCACCGGCGACCTGCCCGGCGCCGAAGCCGAAGCCGAGGCCATCCTCAAGGCGCTCGCGTCGCATCCGAGGTTCCGCGTCGATCCCTCGTTGCGCGGAAACGCCGCCACGCGCGAAGCGGTGCTCGCCAAGCTGGCCACCGGCACCTTCGACATCGTGCATTACTCCGGGCACGCGTACTTCGATCCGAAGGATCGCGGCACTTGCGGGCTCCTCTGCGCCGGGGAACAGGTGCTGACCGGCCGCGATATCGAGGGCATCGCGCGCCTCCCCTTCCTCATGGTCCTCAATGCCTGCCAGAGTGCCGTGCAGCGCAGCCGTCCGCGCGGAGGCGCTGCAACGGGAACGGGAACGGCCGTCCCCGGACAACGCACGCGCAGCGCGCCGCGCACCATCGCCGAAACAATGCTGTGCTCGGGCATCGCCAATTTCATCGGCACCTACTGGCCCGTCAGCGATGAGGGCGCCTGCAAGTTCGCGCTGGGGTTCTACGCGGCGCTGCTGGAAGACCGCCCGCTGGGCGAGGCCATGCTGGCCGGACGCGCCGCGATCAAGCGGGAGCGCGATCAGACCAACGAAGGGGATCGCGCCAATTACATCCTCTACGGCAACCGAGCCGCGCGCTTGAAGCCCGACTGAAGCGCCACCACCCGATCTGAATCCCAAACTCCTCGCCTCCTGCCATGCCCTTCCCTCTCGCCATCCCCGTCGCGATCTCGGCCATTCAGGCTCTGATCAAGTTCCGCGGCCGGCTCGACACCATCCTCTCCCTCAACGAGACCACCAAGGGTTTGCCCTTCGCGCTGCCGCCGGCACCGCAGTTCGACGCGCCGCACATCGGGCCCATGGTGGATTTCTTTGGCAGCGATGTGGGCCAGAACATTCTGGTGATCCGCGGACTCCAGCGGGAATGGAAAGTGGTGGCGCCGGATCCGCGCTCCACCGACGTGCAGGCCGAACGCGCCGTGCTGTTGCAGGCCTACTACGAGGCGAAGGATGTCCAACCCTTGCGGTTGGGCCCAGGCGGTGACCTCGAGCCCGACCCGCGCCTCGGCGACGATCCCGCACAGAACCGCTTCATCGTTTCGCGCGGTCCGAGCCAGGAGATGCGACTCGCCTACTACGTCGTCGAAAGCCATCGCCTCTCGCGCAATCCCGCCGTCACGCGCGTGCTGCTCGCCGCGGCCGACACGCTGCTCGAGTTCGGTGCCGGCAATGCCGGCATGTTCGTCGCGGATCCGCGCACGCGCGGGCTCGTCGAATCGCTGCTGCGCGAGTTCGCCGTGGAACGCGACTGGGACGACGCGAGCGGCGAGGTGATCTTCAAGACGCTGCTCGGCGCGGCCGCCGTGGCGGCGCTCGAGAATCGCGCCAGCCTGCCCGACCAGCCCGTCCTGCAGGCGCTGTTCGATGCGCTGGGCGAGGTGCAGCAGGACATGGGTGCCGACTTCGTGGCACGTCTCATCACGCGCGACGGATTCCGCAGCCTGGTCGGGAAGTTCCTCGTCCAGGCCGCGGACCAGCCGGGTCTGCTGCCCGACCTGCCAGTCCTCAAGGAGTCGCTGGTCGCCATGTTGCGGGTCACGGGCGAAAACCTGGACACCATCCTCGGCGATCCGCGCGCCATCGCGGGCGTCCTCGAGGCCGGCGTCGCCGCCGCCGCCGCTGCCGCGGTGCCGATCATCGACGAAAAACTGGGCGACGAACCGTTGCTGGCCGCGGTGCTGAAGTCCGTCGCCGGCGAATTCAAGACCGCGGGCGACGAACGCACGCTGTTCCGCAAGATCGGCAACGGCGACCTCTTCGTCGCGCTCTACCAGGCCAGCCTGCGCAGCATCGCGGTCAACCCCGAGGCCCTCGCGTCCGCGGCCAAACTCGACAAGCACGTCGCCACGCTCATCGCTGCCTTCGCCGACGAACTGTCGCGCAAAAAACCCATCGACATCCTCACGGTCGACACCGTGCGCCGTGTCGCCATCCGCGCCCTCGAGGTCGCCGGGAACGATCCGGAATTGCTCGGACTCCATCCCGGGTACACCGCCCTTGTCGTGGGCGCGACGCTCAATGCCACCGCCGCCGCACTCAAGGACGGCTGGACCACCGGTGACCTGCTCGAGATCACCGAATCAGCGCTGCGCGTCGCCGCCGCCAATCTCAACCTCGTGGAGATGGATGATAACCTGCGCGCGATCCTCGAGTCGCTCGGCGCCACGCTCGCCGACGAGGGACTCGGCCGGCTCGCCACGGCACGCGGGCGCAAGGACCTGTTTCTCGCCGGCTTCGAGGCGGTCGCCGCGAATCCGCGCGTCTGGGAAGGGTTCGCCGAGAAGGACCTGGTGCAACCCATCGTCCAGGCCGTGCTGCAGGCGCTGGCCAATGGCCCCGCCAGCCTCCTCGCCGGTGACGCCCTGCGCCCGGTCTTCCAGCAGATGCTCAAGGCCATCGCCCTGCGCGGACGCGCGCTCCTCGATGCCGAGACCACGCCGCGCGCGTTGAAGGTCCTGCTGGCGGCCGCCCTCGAAATGGCTGCGGAACGCGAGGGCCGCGGTCTGGATGCCGAGTCCCTTCCGGGATTCCTGCATCGCGTGATCGGCGAGTTCCTCAACCAACCCTTCGATCTCGCCAACAAGCCGGAACTCGCCGCCTGGTTGCAGCGGTTGTTGCCCGCCATTGCCTGACGCCGGGATCGGCCCCCTCC
>CAZYJB010000110.1:0-8920 GCA_964647675.1 uncultured Verrucomicrobiota bacterium
CGGACGAGGGTCACAACCTGCAGGAGCATTCGCTGGTGCTTGTGCGCGGGGGTCGTGTGAAGGATCTCCCCGGTGTGCGTTACCACATCGTCCGTGGAACCCTGGATTGCCAGGGCGTCGAAAAGCGTCGCGTGAGCCGGTCGAAGTATGGCGTGAAACGCCCGAAGGCGCCCAAGGCGGCCGCCAAGTAACAAGTCATCCACTTCCGTTCCTCCACCGTTCTTTCCTATGTCGCGTCGCCGTCGAGCCGAAAAGCGTCCCTTGGTTGCGGACCCGAAGTATAACAGCCCGCTGGTCACCCGCCTGGTGAACACGGTGATGAACTCCGGCAACAAGAGTGTTGCCCAGCGCCTCGTGTACGGCGCGTTCGACCGCATCATCGAGAAGAATCCCACCTCGAATCCCCTCGAGATTCTTCAGCGCGCCGTCGACAACGCCAAGCCGCGCCTCGAAGTGAAGGCGCGCCGCGTCGGTGGCGCCACCTATCAGGTGCCTCTCGAGGTCACGTCGGACCGGCAGGCGTCACTCGCCGTGCGCTGGCTGGTGAGCTTCGCGGATTCACGCAAGGGCGTGCCCATGCAGGATGCTCTGGCCTCCGAAATCATGGACGCCTACCAGGGGCAGGGGAACGCAATCCGCAAACGGGACGAGGTGCATAAGATGGCGCAGGCCAACAAGGCCTTCGCGCACTTCCGCTGGTAGGCGACGGGCCGCGTTGCTCGTCACCGAACGTTGTTCTCGATCTTTCCCACCACTCAGCGATGACCGCCGAAGCCAAAGATCTCAAGGCGTTGAACGCGCCAGACCGCCAGTATCCGCTGGAGCGGACGCGGAACATTGGCATTGCCGCGCACATCGACGCCGGCAAGACCACTACCACCGAGCGTATCCTCTTCTACACGGGCCTGATCCATAAGATGGGTGACGTCGACGATGGCAACACCGTCACCGACTGGATGGAGCAGGAGCGTGAGCGCGGCATCACGATTACTTCCGCGGCCACCACCTGCTTCTGGACGCAGAAGGAAGACGGACTTCCCAAGCTCTTCACCAACATCGCCCACCGCATCAACATCATCGACACCCCCGGCCACGTGGATTTCACGGCCGAAGTGGAGCGCTCGATGCGCGTGCTCGATGGTGCGGTCGCGGTCTTCTGCGGCGTCGCCGGGGTCCAGCCCCAGTCCGAAACCGTCTGGCGCCAGGCGACCAAATACCAGGTTCCCCGCATCGCGTTCGTCAACAAGATGGATCGCATCGGTGCGAACTTCGAGAACGCGGTCGCCGAGATGCGCAAAAAGCTCTCCGCGCCGGCCTTCCCCGTGGTGCTGCCCATCGGCAAGGAGGACGGGCTGCGCGGAGTGGTCGACCTGATCGCCGGCAAGGCGATCGTGTACGATGAAACCGACGAGGTCGGTCTGCGCTACAGCGTCACCGACATTCCCGACGACCTCAAAGCGCGCGCGGCCGAAGCTTATCAGGAGCTCGTCAACGGGGTGGCCGATCGGGACGACGAGATCGCGGAATACGTCCTCAGCGAGAAGCCGATTCCGACGGACGTCCTCAAGCACGCCATCAGAAGGCTGACCTGCGCCATCAAGTTTGTGCCGGTGCTTTGCGGTTCGGCCTTCAAGAAGAAGGGCGTGCAGCCCCTCGTCGATGCGGTCATCGACTACCTGCCTTCGCCGGTCGACACGACGCCCATGGACGGTGAACTGCCGGGCGGCGACGGCTCCAAGGTCGAAGTCAATGCGGACGACCGCGGCAAGTTCTGCTCGCTGGCGTTCAAGCTGTGGACCGACCCGTTCGTCGGCAAGCTGGTGTTCTTCCGCGTGTACCGCGGTCGCCTGGCCAAGGGTGACAACATCTACAACCCACGCACCCGCAAGCGTGAGCGCGTTTCCCGCGTGCTGATGATCCAGGCGGACAAGCGCCTCGACGTCGAGGCCGTGTACTCGGGCGATATCGCGGCCCTGGTGGGTCTGAAGAATATCACCACCGGTGACACGCTCTGCGACGAGGACGAGGAGATTCTGCTGGAGCCCCCGACCTTCCCGGAGCCGGTCATTTCCATGGCGGTCGAGCCGAAGAGCAAGACCGATCGCGACAAGATGTCGGTCGGCTTGCAGCGCCTCGCGGAGGAGGATCCGACCTTCCGTTGCTTCACCAACGAGGAGACCGGACAGTTGATCATCGCGGGAATGGGTGAGCTCCACCTCGAAATCATCCGCGACCGGCTGCTGCGTGAGTTCAAGGTGGAAGCCAGTGCCGGCGCGCCGCAGATCGCCTATCGCGAGACCTGCACCCAGTCGGCCGAAGGCGAAGGCAAGTTCATCCGCCAGTCCGGTGGCCGCGGTCAGTACGGCCACGCCTGCGTCCACTTGGAGCCCAACGGGCGCGGCAAGGGCGTCGAGATTGAAAACAAGATCGTCGGCGGTGTGATTCCCAAGGAATACATCCCGGCCGTGATCGACGGCATCGAAGAGGCGGTCAAGGGCGGCGTCGTGGCCGGCTACCCAATGGTCGACATCAAGGTCGCGGTCACCTTCGGCAGCTTCCACGAGGTCGACTCCTCGGAGCTGGCCTTCAAGATGGCCGGCATCTTCGCGCTGAAGGACGCGGTGAGAAAAGCCAACGGCATCATCCTCGAGCCGATCATGAAGGTCGAGGTCACCACGCCGGACGAGTACCAGGGGGACATTCTCGGCGATCTCAACCGACGTCGCGGCAAGATCGTCGCGATCGACAACAAGTCGGACGCCACCATTCTCCGTGCCGACGTTCCGCTCGCGGAAATGTTCGGTTACGCAACCGCGGTGCGTTCCCTCTCGAAAGGCCGTGCGGCCTACTCGATGGAGCCATCACACTTTGAACCTGTCCCGGCCAGTGTCGCCGCCACCATTCTTGAGTCGGCGAAAGGCAAGCCGGCTGCCCGGAGCTGATAGGGAGGCTTAACATGTCTGGACAACGCATTCGCATCCGCCTCAAGGCGTTCGATCACCGGATCATCGACCAGTCCGTCGCGGACATCGTCGAGACGGTCAAACGTTCTGGTGCTCGCGTGGCAGGGCCCATTCCCCTGCCGACGAAGATCGAGCGATATACCGTCGGCCGCTCGCCGCACGCCGACAAGAAATCCCAGGAAACGTTCGAGATGCGCACCCATAAGCGCCTTTTGGACATTATCGGGCCCACGGCGAAAACCGTCGACGAGCTGAAGAAGCTCAATCTGCCTGCGGGCGTCGACATCACCATCAAGATCTAGGCCATCCATGCTCGGTCTCATTGGAAAAAAATTGGGGCAGACCCGCGTGTACGACGCCAAGGGCACCGCGGTGCCGGTGACCGTTGTGCAGGCCGGTCCGAACATCGTGGTCCAGAAGAAGACCGTGGAGTCGGACGGGTATGCCGCGGTGCAACTGGGATTCGGCGCGCAGAAGGATCAGCGCATCACCAAGCCTCTGGCGGGGCATCTCGCCAAGGCCAAGGCGCCCTCCCTGCGAAAGCTGCTCGAGTTTCGCGACTTCCCGCTCAACGTGAACCCCGGCGACAAGGTCAGCGTCACGGTGTTTGCCGAGGGCGACTATGTGGACGCGATCGGCGTGACCAAGGGCCGTGGTTTCGAGGGCGTGGTGAAGCGCCACGGATTCCGTGGTGGTGACATCACCCACGGCGCGAAGGGCTGGCACCGTCGCTCCGGCGCCATCGGTCAGCGCCTGTTCCCCGGCACCGTCATGCGCGGCATGCGCATGCCTGGTCACATGGGGCAGGTGCGGCGCACCACCCAGAACCTTCAGGTCGTGAAGGTCCTGGAAGAGGACCAGCTGCTGCTCATCAAGGGGGCGATCCCCGGGGCGAAGGGCGACTACGTGGTGATCCGTGCCGCGAAGAAGCGCAAGAAGGCGGAAGGCAAGAAGTGATTGGTGACGGGGTATCCGTTACCGGAGGATTTTGAGTGAACATCCAGATTTCTGATCTTCAGGGCAACAAGGTGAGCGAACGCGCGGTCGCGTTCGAGGTCATCGAAAATGCCCGCGGAACGCAGGCGGTGAAAGACACTGTCGTCGCCCACCTCGCCGCGCGCCGTCAGGGCACGCGGCAGGCCAAGACGGTGGGGGAAGTCGCCGGCACCAATAAGAAGCCGTGGCGCCAGAAGGGCACCGGACGCGCCCGCGCCGGCTCCTTCCAATCACCACTGTGGCCCGGCGGCGGTGTGGTGTTCGGTCCGCGTCCGCACGATTTTTCCGTCAAGGTGAACGCCAAGGTGAAGAAGCTGGCCCTCCGCAAGGCGGTGGGCGAGCGCCTGAAGAAGGGCGATATCACGGTGGTCAGCGAGCTGAAGCTCGCCTCCCACAAGACGAAGGACTTTCTGAAGGCGCTCTCCGGCCTCAATGTCTTCGAGGGTTCGCTCCTGGTGGTGGCGTCGCACGATCGGAACCTGCTGCTTGCTTCCGGCAACGTGCCGAACGTGAAGGTGACCTCGGGAGAGGATCTGAATGCCTATCTGGTGCTCTGGCCCGATCGCATCGTGATCACCGAGGAGGCGTTCGGCAAGTTGGAGGCCCGGTTGGCGAAGAAGGAGGCCGCATGACCATTTACGATGTCGTCCAAACGGTTCGGTTGACTGAGAAAGGGACCCTGCAGTCCTCGAAGTTCAACCAGTACACGGTGGTGGCGGACCGACGCGCCAGCAAAGTGCAGATTCGCAAGGCCGTGGAGCAGTTGTTCCGGGTGAAGGTGGTCAAGGTCAACACCCAGAATGTGCGCGGCAAACTGCGCCGCCAGTCAACCCCGGCCGCGGGCCGGGATCAGAACTGGAAGAAGGCGCTCGTGACCTTGAAAGAAGGCGACAAGATCCAGCTTACCTGAGTCTATGCCGGTCAAGACCTACAGACCCCTTACGCCCTCCCGCCGCTTCTACACCGTGGCGTCTTTCGCCGAGGTGACGAAGTCCAAGCCGGAGAAGTCCCTCGTCGTCATTCGCAAGAAGACCGGCGGTCGCAATGTCTATGGCCGGGTGACGGCGCGTGGCATCGGCGGCGGGCACAAGCAAAAGATCCGCCTGGTCGATTTCAAGCGCCGCAAGACGGGCATGGACGCGACGGTGATGGCGGTGGAGTACGATCCGGGCCGCTCGGCGCGTCTCGCCCTGGTGCAGTACGCCGACGGCGAAAAGCGCTACATCCTCGCACCCAATGACCTCAAGGTCGGGCAGAAGATCCGCAACGGAGCGGACGCCGCGGCCGAGGTCGGAAACTGCCTGCCCCTGAAGAATATTCCGGTCGGCGCAGCCATTCACGCCATCGAACTGACGCCGGGACGCGGCGGCCAGATCGTCCGCGCTGCGGGCGGAGCGGCCACCTTGATGTCGCGGGATGCCGGCTTCGCGCAGGTCCGCCTGCCGTCGGGCGAGATCCGTCGCATCAACGAAGTCTGTACGGCGACCGTTGGGCAGGTGGGCAATCTCGAACACGAGAAGATCCTGCTGGGTAAGGCCGGCCGTTCGCGCTGGCTGGGCAAACGCCCGATCACGCGCGGCATGGCGCGTAACCCGGTCGACCATCCAAACGGCGGTGGCCAGGGCAAGTCGAAGGGCGGCGGCGGCTGGCAGCAGTTGACCTCGCCTTGGGGTTTGCTCGCGAAGGGCTTCAAGACTCGCAAGAAGGTCAAATCCTCCGACCGCTTTATCGTGGTGCGCCGCGACGGGCGCCCGCCGAAGGTCAAGTAACCGGAATGCAATCCTCCATTTCCTGAACCGCCATGGGACGCTCGATTAAAAAGGGTCCGTTCGTGGACCTGCCGCTCCTGGAGAAGGTGCGGAAGATGAACAGTAGTGGGCAGAAGAAGCCCATCCGTACCTGGTCACGCCGGTCGATGATCACGCCGGAGTTCGTGGGACACACCTTTCAGGTGCACAACGGCCGTGTGTTTAACGCGGTGTTCGTCACCGAGAACATGGTGGGGCACCGCCTCGGTGAGTTCTCGCTGACCCGCACGTTCAAGAAGCACGGCGCCCACACGGCGAAGGCGGAGGCCAAATAGCCATGGAAGTTCGCGCCATTACACGAAACATCCGCATGTCCGCGCAGAAGATGCGCGAGGTCACGCGCCAGATCCAGGGGTTGAACGCGGTGCAGGCCCAGGCAGTGCTGGCCACCGTGCCCCGGAAGTCGGCGTTCTGGGTCGCCAAGACCCTGAAGTCGGCGATGGCCAACGCGGAGAACAACAACCAGCTCAAGGTCGAGGGTCTCCGCGTGAAGGCGGCCCTGACCGGAACCGGCCGGACGCTCAAGCGCTTCGTGCCGAAGGCGCGCGGCTCGGCGGGTCCGATCCGGAAGCGGAGCTGCAATGTGACCATCATTTTGAGCGACGAATAAGCTGCGTATGGGGCAAAAGACCAATCCAATCGGCCTCCGAATCCCCGTCACGCGCGACTGGGCGTCCAAGTGGTTCGCGGGGAAGAAGGAATTCGGGAAGCTCCTTGTGGAGGACGCGGATATCCGCCGCCTGCTCAAGAAGCGCCTTGAGACGGCCTCGGTGCCGCGCATCTCGATCGAGCGAGCGGCGAACCGGTGCCGCATCACGATCTTCACTGCGCGCCCGGGCGTGGTGATCGGCCGCAAAGGCGCCGAGATCGAGAAGATCAAGGAGGATCTCGGCAAGATGACGGGCAAGGACGTCTACATCGAGATTCAGGAGGTCAAGCAGCCCGAGACGGACGCCCAGCTGGTGGCGGAGAACGTCGCCCTCCAGCTCGAACGCCGCATCTCCTTCCGCCGGGCCATGAAGAAGGCCATCCAGTTGGCCATGGACATGGGGGCGGAGGGGATCAAGATCCGCTGCGCAGGCCGCCTCGGGGGATCCGAGCTGGCGCGCGTGGAAACCTACCATCAGGGCCGTGTGCCGTTGCACACCCTGCGGGCGAAGATTGAATATGGTTTCGCCGAGGCGAACACGGTGTACGGGAAGCTCGGCGTGAAGTGCTGGGTGTGCCGTGGCGAACGGAAGCCCGAGAAGCAGCGTCCGGGTGGACCCGTTCCGCCGAGCGGATCGCTGACCACCACCCCCGCGGGGGTGACCTCGGTCGGAACGAAGCTCTGAACCCCGAACCCGAGCACCAGGAGAAAACAGGCTTATGGCGTTGATGCCCGCACGGGTGAAGTATCGGAAAATGCATCGGGGAAGCCGTACCGGCATGGCGACCCGCTGCAACTCGGTGGCGTTTGGCGAGTACGGGCTCCAGTCGATGGAGCGGTGCTGGCTGGACACGAAGCAGATCGAGGCTGCGCGCGTGGCGATCACTCGCCACATGAAACGGCGCGGCAAGATGTGGATCCGCATCTTCCCCGACAAATCGTTCACGAAAAAACCCCTCGAGGTTCGAATGGGAACCGGCAAGGGTGGTGTCGAGTCCTGGGTCGCGGTGATCAAGCCGGCGACCATCCTGTTCGAGGTGGACGGCATTCCCGAGGCGCTGGCCCGGGAGGCGATGCGTTTGGCGGCGACCAAGCTGCCGATCCGCACGCGGTTCGTTTCACGTCATCACCTTGCCTGACCCGGTACGCCCATGAAGTACGCCGAGTTGAAAGATCTCACACTCCAGGAGTTGGCCGCGCGCTCGAACGAGATGCGCCGCGAGCTATTCAATCTGCGCCTCCAAAAGGCGAGCGCGCAGCTGGAGAAAACCGCGCGTGTCCGCACGCTGCGCAAGGACATTGCGCGCGTGGAGACGGCCATCACGGCACGCCGCAACCAAACCGCCACTCCCGCCGCCCCATGACGGAAACCAAAGAAACCAGGCAGCTCCAGAAGGAGCGCGTCGGCGAGGTCATCTCCGACAAGATGTCGAAGACCATCGTCGTGCGCGTGGAGCGCCGTGTCGCGCATCCTCGCTTCAAGAAGATCGTGACCCGCTACAGCAAGCACTACGCGCATGACGAGAAGGAGGAGGCCTCCGTCGGCGACACCGTGCGGATCCGCGAGCATCGCCCGCTGTCCCGGCTCAAGCGGTGGTCGCTGGTCGGAGTCGTGCAGAAGGCGGCTCAGCGGGCGTCGGTCAACGCCGGGTAACCGAGGAGTACCATGTTCCAGATCAGGTCCATTTTTGAGGTCGCGGACAACACGGGCGCCCGGCGGGCGGCATGCATCGGCGTGCTCGGCCGCAACCAGCGGTATGCCCGGGTCGGCGACGTGGTGAAGGTGCACATCAAGGAGGCGTCGCCGGATGGCACCGTGAAGAAGAGCGAAGTGGTGAACGCGGTGATTGTGCGTTCCCGCAAGGCAATCCGCCGGGCGGACGGGTCCTATCTCCGGTTCGACTCGAATGCCATCGTGATCATCGACAAGGAGAACAACCCCCGCGGGACGCGCATCTTCGGCCCCGTGGCGCGCGAATTGCGCGAGAAGAAGTTCATGAAGATCATTTCCCTCGCGCCGGAGGTCGTCTGAGTCATGGCCGCTAAATCTCATGTCAAAAAGGGTGACGACGTGGTCGTCATCACGGGTTCCCAGCGCGGTAAGCGCGGGAAGGTGCTGGCGCTCACGCACGGCAACGACCGGGTCGTTATCGAGGGTGTGCGCATGGTCAAGCGCCACGTCCGGAAGTCGCAGCAGCATCCCCAGGGCGCGATCGTCGAGCGCGAAGGTTCGCTGCACGTGTCGAACGTCATGCTGGCGTCGCGGTTCGATGAGCGTTCCGCACGCGGTGGTGGAGCCTCCAAGGCCTGAGTCCTCACATGAAGTCCCGCATCTACCAGAAGTACATCTCCGAGGTTCGTCCCGCGCTGGTCGGGAACGGTCGGTTCAAGAACCCGCACCAGGTGCCCTCGATCGAGAAGATCGTGATCAACATGGGCGTCTCGTCCTCGCTCGAGAAGGTGGCCGTCGATGACGCGACCAAGGACCTGACCGCGATCACCGG
>CAZYJB010000111.1:0-2477 GCA_964647675.1 uncultured Verrucomicrobiota bacterium
GTGCTGCTGTCAGGCATGATGGCCTCCGCGGTGAATTTCGGTCCGGACGGCGCACTCTACGTGGGCGACTGGGACGGCATGTGGACGCCGAGCGGGAAGGGCTCGATCTGGCGCATCGATGACCCGGCGGTGACGGCGTCGTCGCAACGCCGCGAAGTGCGTGAGTTCCTGCGCGATGGAACCGCGCGCCGGAGCCTGGAGGAACTCTCTCGCGCGCTGGGCCATGCGGACCAGCGGGTGCGTCTGCGCGCCCAATCCGAACTGGTGCACCGCGGCGCAGTGCCGCACCTCCGAACCGTGGCGGCGGCGGGTTCGGAACCACTGCTGGCGCGAGTGCACGCGGTCTGGGGCGTCGGTCAGGCGAAGGACGTGGCGGGAGTGGAGGCGTTACCGTGGGGCGATGCCGAGCCGCGCCTGCGGGCGCAGGTGGCCCGAATCGCCGGGGAACTCGGTGCGAAAGCGGTGGTCGAACGGCTGGAGGGCATGCTCTCGGACGCCTCGGCGCCGGTGCGCCTGCAGGCTGCGTTGGCGCTGGGGAAGCTGGGACAGGCTCGGTCGATGCCCGCATTGGTGGCCCTGGCGGAGCGCGATGCGGGGGCGGATCCGGTGTTGCGCCACGCGGGGGTCATGGGACTCACCGGGGTGGCGAAGCCCGGGGCGCTGGCGGCTCTTTCGTCGCACTCCTCGCGTGAGGTGCGCATCGCCGCGGTCGTGGCCCTGCGCCGACAGAAGGCGCGTGAAGTGGAGGTGTTTCTTGGTGATTCCGACGCGCTCGTGCGCGCTGAGGCCGTGCGCGCGGTTCACGACGATGGGGGCCTTCCAGCGGCCTGGCCCGCGCTGGCTGGCCTGCTCGAATCGTGGGCCACTTCGACCGAGGAAGGAATCATCCGGCGGGTGCTCAACGCGAACCTGCGGGTGGGGACGCCGGAAGCAGCCCGGCGGGTGGCGTGGTACGCGGGACGCGCCACGCACAGCGAGGCGCTTCGTACCGAAGCCATCGAATGTCTCGGCGATTGGGCGAGGTCCCCGGCCGTCGACCGGGTCGAGGGCTATGTTCGGCACCTCGCCGATTCCGGGCGGGATCGTGAGGCCGGAAACCGGGCATTGCGCGAGGGCTTCGAGGCGATGGCCGCGGCCGGCGGGAAATCCGTTCTCAACGCGCTCGCCCGAGTGGTCTTGGAAAACGGGATCGAGGTCGATGCCGCGCGGTTCGCGGAGTGGGGCCTGGGTGCCGAACAACCCGGATCGGTGAGGGCACAGGTGCTGGATTGGCTCGCGAAGCGTGACCCCGCGCGGTTGTCGGAGGCACTCCCGCGGGCGTGGCGGGATTCCGATCCCGTCGTGCGCGAGACGGCCATGCGTCTGGACGCGGCGCGGGATGCGGAAGCGTTCCTCGAGCGCGTCAGGACTTCCGAATCCGGCTGGTCCATCGCTGATCGCCAGCGGGCTTATGCGTTGGCCGCACCGATGAAGAGTCCGGCGGCCGCGCGTTGGATCGCTGACTCCCTGAAAGCGTTGGAGCAGGGCACGCTTCCTGCGGAGTTGGCCATGGACGTCCTCGAAGCGGCGGACGGGCGGGAGGAGCCTGCGATCCGTGAGCTGAAGGAGCGGTATGAATCGCGACGTCCGGCCGCGGATGCGCTCGCGCCGTACCGCGTGGCGTTGCGTGGAGGCGATGTGCGGCGTGGCGCGGAGCTGTTTCGACACCATGCCAATGCGCAGTGCGTGCGATGCCACGACGCCGGTGGGGAAGGGCAGCAGGTGGGTCCGGATCTGAAGGCGGTGGCGACGCGCCTGACACCGGACCTGTTGCTCGAGGCGATCGTCGATCCCAGCGCGCGCATCGCGGACGGCTTTGCGACTGTGAGCGTGGAGCTGCGCGATGGGACCGAACTCGACGGCGTGCGGTTGGCGGAGACCGATGCGGAGCTCACGCTTCGCCTGGTGAATGGCGAGGTGAAAAGGATCGTGCGCGGCGAGATTCGGCGGCAGTCGACCAGCGCGGTGTCGGCCATGCCGCCCATGGGAACCGTGCTCACGCCGTTCGAGCTCCGGGATCTGCTCGCGTATCTGACGACCCTGAAGTGAGTGGGGCGGCCTCTTTGCGTAGCCGCGGGCGTGCAGCCCGCGCTCGAATGGCGTTGGCAAACGGAGTTGCTGGAGCGGTCGAGCGCGGCCTGACGGCCACGGCGACGACGAATGTAGCCGCGGGCGTGTAGCCCGCGCTCGAAAGGCGTTGGCAAACGGAGTCGCTGGAGCGGTCGAGCGCAGCCTGACGGCCGCGGCGACGACGAATGTAGCCGCGGGCGTGCAGCCCGCGCTCGAATGGCGTTGGCAAACGGAGTTGCTGGAGCGGTCGAGCGCGGCCTGACGGCCACGGCGACGACGAATGTAGCCGCGGGCGTGTAGCCCGCGCTCGAAAGGCGTTGGCAAACGGAGTCGCTGGAGCGGTCGAGCGCAGCCTGACGGCCGCGGCG
>CAZYJB010000111.1:2577-8878 GCA_964647675.1 uncultured Verrucomicrobiota bacterium
TGCAGCCCGCGCTCGAATGGCGTTGGCAAACGGAGTCGCTGGAGCGGTCGAGCGCAGCCTGACGGCCGCGGCGACGACGAATGTAGCCGCGGGCGTGCAGCCCGCGCTCGAATGGCGTTGGCAAACGGAGTCGCTGGAGCGGTCGAGCGCGGCCTGACGGCCACGGCGACGACCGAATCCGAGGAGCTTCAGCCCGCCACCGCGGCCTTCGGTTGCAGTCGCGCGACGGCGTCGCGGAAATCGCGCAGCACGGCGCGCCGGCAATACCAATGGGCGACCACGAGGTTCACCAGCACCACACAGGCGAACCAGAACCCCAGCAGTTCGCTGAACCCGGCGCCGAACGAGCGCGGCAGCAGCGCGGAGAGCAGGGCCGCGCCGAGCGTGAGGACAAGCGGTCCGAACGGCGTGATGGCGAGGGCCAGCACGCCGACCCGGTTTACCGTGGGCAGCGCGATGGCGAGGCGCAGGGCGATCCACGAAAGCCCGTGTAGGTCGATCGCGATGGCGGCGGCCATGGCCAGCATCATCCAGCGGCCGTCGCGCGAGGCCTGGTCGTCCTCGACGCCGAAGCCGTTGAACGCAACGAACACTTCAGCCGCGGCCAGCAGCAACACCGGGCGCAGGAAAAGGCGGCGCAGGGCGAGACGGTGACCGCGGATGATGTCGAGGTCGGAGAGGGAGGTGCAAAGCAGGAGTTCGAGCGCCCCAGTGCGGCGGTCCTCGATGAGCCGCATCGACGACTCGGCGACCATCCAGGAGGCCAGGATCAGGTGCACGAGGAAGGCGAGCGGCACGATGAGGAACCAGGTCGGACCGCCGAACATGCCGGTGCCGTAGGTGCGGTACCCCCACACCCAGATGGCCATGATGGCGAAGACGAGGATGTCGGCGTAGAAACGTTTGCCCGGATGCCGTTCCAGCAGCCAGACCAACGGATGCGCGTCGAGCATGGAACGTCGGTGTCGCGCGCGCGACACCGGGTCGCCCCCGGTGAAGACGCGTTCGTCGATGGTGCGCCGCACCGGGGCGCCGCTCTTGGAATGCCACGAGCGCTCGATGACCATGCCTGCCGTCACGAGGCACAACCACCCGAGGAGATGCGTGGGGATGAGGGCGAAAAAGGGTGAGATCTCCGCCGGACCGGACGGATTCCCAAACGACGACATGAGCGGGAACAGCGGGCTCAGCGACGACACGAGGTACTGCATCAGCGGCCCGCGCCCGTACATCCAGAGCCAGAGGCCGCCAAGCAGCATGGGACCGAAAACCAGGACCAGCAGGCAGATGACCGCGGCGAAGGTGGCTCGCCGTTCGTCCCAGGACAGGCTGGAGACGAGCATTCCGATGCTGAGGGAGACGAACAGGAGATTGACGATGCTCAACGTTGCGAGCAGTCCGGTCTCGATGGAGATGCCGCCGAGCATGACCGGGATGGAGAGCAGCGGCAGGAGCCCGAGCAGTCCGTAGATGAGGTTAAGCGAGGAGGCGGCCAGCTTGCCGAGGATGATGTCGGTGCCGCGCAGGTCGGTGAGGAAGAGGAGGCCGAGTGTGCCCTCGCGTTTCTCGCGGCTGATGCTGTCGGAGGTGGAGGCGATGGCGGCGAGACCAGCGTAGAGCCAGGAGAGGGCGACCAGAGCGTTGAACAAACGGCGTCCCTGAATCTCGGCGGGGGTGCCGTCGGACGCCATGGACACCGTGAGCAGGGCCATGATGGCGAGGCCAAGCCCGACAATGAGCGAGCGCCAGCGGTAGAAGGCCCGGCCACGCGCGGCGCTGCGAAGTTCCCGCTCGACGATGGGCAGCGCCTTCATGGTTCGGTCCGGGTTCGGAGGCGGCGGGTCACGCCGCGGGAGTCCGGGGTGCCGTCATCGGAACCGGATCTGGTTGGCGTAGTACATGAGAGCCGCCAGCGCGCCGGCGGTGAAGAGCCCCACGGCGATGGCGATGGCCAGGCGCTGGTAGAACTTGCGGCGCGCGCCATGCTGCATGGCGGGGAGCAGGTACCAGCGCTCGGGTTCGTCGTTTCGTTTGCCTCGGAACAGCGACATGACGGAAAGGAGACTTCGGCGGGGGGAGCGTCACCCGGCGGCCGGTGTTCCCGCAACTGCGGCGGCATCGCCGGGCGGCGCGGGCGGCGGCACCGCCGGAGGCGCGGGCGGGGGTACGTCGAACCGCCCGGTGGCGAGATCGAGGAACCGCGTGCGCAGTCGGCGCGCGCAGGTGACGATGACCCAGGCATCGACGGCGGCGGAGAGGAAGATCCACCAGGCCAGCACGCTGAGCGGCCCGAAATCGAGCGTCGCATTGAGATTCAGCATGTCGATCGTGATGGCGATGAGGATGAGACTGACCACGAACAGGACCCAGGGCAGGAGCAGGATCTGCAGGACGCACAGGGAGACGGCGCGCACGTAGCGTTGGGAGCGCAGCGAGTGCCAGGCGCCGGCCCAGGCCAGGGCCACGAGATCGAGGACCAGCACGGCGAGGCCGCCGACAAATGTGAGCAGGAGCTCGTGGGTGTCCGAGGCGCTGTAGCTGTTGCGAATGCCGAAGTAGATCAGCGGAACGGCCGCGACCAGGACGAGCACTGTGGGGGGGCCGAAGGCGCTGCGCAGGCCGGCAGCATAACCGCGCAGGATGGCGTCCGGTTGAAGGGGTGTGACCAGGAGGAGTTCAAGGGCTCCCGTGCGGCGATGCTCGTGCAGAGGGCGGCACGCCGCGTTGGTCAGTCGCAACTTCAGCCAGAGGGCGGCGAAGAAAAGAGTGAACAACCCGATGGGCGCCTGCAGCCACTCGCTCTTCATCTCGAGGAAGCCCCAGATCCACACGGCGCCGATGGCCGCGAGTCCGGCCCAGGTGGCGAAGACCGGCCGCCACTCGCGCGTGATCATCCACGAGAAGGGCTCGTGATCGAGGAACCGCGCCCGCTCGACGTGCGAACGGCGCCGGCGCATCGCGGGATCCGCCTCCATTTCACCGGCCGCACCCGGGGCGGAGCGCGGCGCGGCGCGGCGTTCGACGCGGTCCTGCCACGAGCGGGGCAGGATGATGCAGGCGGAGGCGAGCAGCAGCCAGGCAAGGCCGTGCTGGCAGCCCAGGCAGTACCAGAAGTCCCGGGAGCTGCCCCCCAAGCCGGCCACGTTGCCGAGTGAGGTGAAGAGCAGGATAACCGGGTTGATCACCAGCAGCCAGGCGAGGTGCTGGTCGACGAGGTGATTGCCCGGGACGGGGACCGCGTTCGCGTAGATCGCGGGCCGGAAGTAGTCGAGGATGACCCAGCGGATGGTGGGCAGCAGCACGAGGAGCACGATCAGTGAGAGGAAGGCGCCACTGACCGCGCCGCGGGCGTCGCGCGCGATCACGCTGACGAAGACGCCGAGCGCAAGGGTGAGGAAGAGCGTGTTGAGGAGGGCGAGGGCGACATTGCGCACGGCGCCGCCCGGCACGCCGCCCATCAGCAGGGGCACCGTGATGACCGGGATGAGTGCGACGAGGGCGAGGGTGGCGCGCGCGGAGCCGGCCATCATCTTGCCGAGAATGACGTCGAACGGCCGCAGGTCGGTGAGGAAGAGGAGCCCCAGCGTGCCTTCGCGCTTCTCCTCGCTGATGCAGTCGGCCGTGGCGGCGAGTCCGCCCAGGAGGCAGTAAACGAAGGCCACGATCGCGAGGCTGAAGAACAGCGCAATGCCCTGAGCGGCGGGGGGTGCCTCGCGCAGCGCCAGGAAGGCAACGGTGGCCGTGCCGATGGCGAGGCCAGCGGACGTGAAGCGCACCCAGTAGGTCCCACGTCGTCGCGAGGCGACACGCAGTTCACGATGGGCCACGGGGAACAGGTTCACGGCTGGGATTCAGGTCGGGCGCGCGGAGAAGCTCCCGTTTCGCAGGCCGTGTTCAAGCCGGAAGACAAAGAGGACCGCCATCGCCAGTTCGATCAGGCCGCGCGGAATCCAGACGGCGGGATGGCGCATGAATCCGCCCGGCTGGAGGTCCGTTCCCGCGAGGAACGCCCCAATTCCGAACGCGCCCAGCAAGGTGAGGCTGGTGAGGGCCGCGGCCGCGAGGACGGTGGCCAGGGCGGCGAGAGCGACGTTGGGGAGTCGGAGGGAGTAGTAGAGGCCGCAGGCGGCCGTCAGACTGCCATGGGCCACCAGAATCCAGGCGGTGCGCAGGAGGCCATGGGATTCCGGCCGGCCGTAGGTGGCGTTGATGGCCGCCTCCATGCCGAGCAGGAAAATCGCGGCCGGAAGCGCGAGGAGAGCGAGCGCGGCCACTTTGCCGATCATCAGGTGCCGCATGCCACCCGGGGTGGTGAGCAGCAGTTCGAGCACGCCGGAGGAACGGTCGCGCTGGAAGGCGGCGGCGGCAGACGCGGCAACCACTCCACAGAGCGCGATCACGGGGAGCGGAGTGGCCGAGTACGGGGCACGGATCCAAAGGATCTCGGAGAGGCCCACCGCGAGCAGCGCGAGCCAGGGAGCCACGCGCAGGCGCCAGGTGAGCGTTTCGAGGGCCAGGACCGGGGACAGGCGTTGAGCGGCGCGTTGCAGGTGACGCAGGATCCGCGGGAGCAGCGGGCTCCGTGTGAGGCGTCGTTCGAGTGCCGAGGGCGCCTGCCGGGAGGGGTCCTGCGAGAATACCCGTTCCACCGATCTCGTCGCGGCGCGGAGCACGGTCAGCGAAAGAAACCAGGCGAGCACGACCAGGACGGCCGGGATGAGCAGATCGGGAGACGCGGAGATCGGGCTGCTGCTGGCGAGCCAGAGAAAATGGCGCGGGTCGAGAAACAGTCCGAGAAGGACAGTAAGACCGTTTCCGAAGCGCTCGAGGGCACGCTGGAGCGCCCATCCCGGCGCGGCGAGCATGCTGTGGGATTGGAGGTTGAGCAGCGCCTCGACGCTCGACCAGCCGAGCAGCCAGGCGAAGGCGCTCGTGGCGGCGATGAGCAAGGCGCCGGCGTGCACGGCGCGCGGGCCCTGCCATCGGATGGAGGCGTAGAGACCGGCACTGAGTGCGAGGGTGAGCGAGGCGACGTCGAGCATCACCGCACGCAGGATCTGGTTGCCCGAGACGCCGCCAAGGAGGACCGGAATGATCAGGACGGGAATGGTGGCACACAGCGCGACCCCGGCGCGCAGCGCGTGGGCGACCCACTTGGCGCGCACCACGTCCCGCGCCGTGAGCGGCGTGAGCAGCAGGAGCCCGAGCGTGCCCTCGCGCCGCTCGCGACTGAGGCAGTCCGCGGTAATCAGCGGGCCCAGCATCCAGATGGCGGCCAGGACCACGAGATTCAGCGCGGCGAACAGCGTGCTGCCCTGCTGGCTGAAGGAATCGAGCACCGCGGCCACCGTGGCTCGCCAGTCGTCATCCGCGCGGAGGGCGCGTCCGGCGACGATCACAAAACCACCCTGGTACACGGGGTGGAACATCAGATGCAGGGCGCCCACGAGCAGCAGCAGGGGGCTGAGGACGCGCAGCAGGATGAGGGACGGCCGGCGTGCCTGTTCACCGAGTTCGCGGAGAATGACGGGCGCGGCTTGCATGCAGGGCCCGTTCAACGCTTGCCGTCGTACCACATGGCGCAGGCTTCGCGGCTGCGCGGTGTGCGGTAGGGACTCAGCGCCGCGCGCAGAAAGAAGCGCAGGAGTTCGGCGTTCGAATAGAGCTTCATGCGGCGGGCCGAGCTGGTGATCGGCTGGCGCGTCAGAATGATGCTGCGACGGCCCGTGCGGCGTCCCAGCGCCTTGAGGCGGCGGCTGAGGTCGAGTTCCTCGCTGGCAAAGAGGTCGAGACTGAATCCGCCCACCTGACGGAACGCCGCGGCATCGACCGCGATGAACGATCCGGCCATCCATCTCAGAGTCCGGCTGGCCACATTCCACGCGCCGAGCAGGGCGCCCCCGATCCACCCCAGCTCGGCGTCCAATCGCACGACGGCGCCGACGAACACGCGATCTCCGCGTTCGATCTCGCGGGCCGTGGCTTCGAAAAGTTCGCGCGTCGGCGCGGAGTCCGCGTCCAGAAACACGATCCAGCTTCCGGTTGCCGCGGCGGCGCCGGTGTTGCGGGCGCGACCAATCTGGTTGATGGGCTCGAACACCACCGTGGCGCCGTGCGCGGCCGCGATGTCCGGCGTGCGGTCGGTGGACCGGTTGTTGCACACGATGGTTTCCACCCGCCAGCCGCGGGCGAGGAAGGCGTCGGTCGCTTCGTCCAGATGCTTCAGCGTGCGCGGCAGCAGGCGTTCCTCGTTGAACGCGGGAATGACAACCGAGATGGCGAAGGGCGGGCCCATGCCGGT
>CAZYJB010000112.1:0-8859 GCA_964647675.1 uncultured Verrucomicrobiota bacterium
GGCCTGCCTGGGGCGTGGCGGCGCCATCCCGGCCGGGCGCCTCCGCCGCAGGGGCGGGGAGGACGAGGCGTATGATGGTGCCGGCGCCGGGTGCACTTTCGATTTCGAGGTCGGCGTCGTGGCGCTGGGCGATGCCGTAGACCATGGCGAGGCCGAGCCCGGTGCCGCGGTCGCCCTTGGTGGTGAAGAACGGTTCGAGACAGCGGCGGCGCGTCGCTTCGTCCATGCCGATGCCCGTGTCGGACACCTCGAGGAACACCGACGGCGTGGAGCGGCGGGCGGGGGCGGAGGAATCGGTGGCACGTGCGGCGGGGCGGACCCCGGTGCGGACGATGATCGAGCCGCCGTTGGGCATGGCGTCGACGGAGTTGAGGAGCAGGTTGGTCAGCGCCTCGCGCAGTTCGCTCTCGTTGCCGGGCACCGCCGGGAGGTTGTCAGCCAGCTTCGGCAGCACCTCGATGAGGAGCCCGCGCTGCTGCGGGATGTCGCGCCACCGGGCACGCGTCAGTTCGATGACCTGCGCGGCGATTTCGTTGAGCTGGACCGGCTCGGGCTTCGTTCTTGCCTCGCGAGGCCGATAGAACTCACGCATGCGCGTGATGGTTTGGGCGACGTCGGTGATGGCGCGCTGCACGACCCGGAGCTGGTCGCGTCCGGCGGTGGTGAGTCCCGGTTCGCCCTGGAGCAGCGAATCGCAATAGAGGGCGATGGGCATGATCGCATTGTTCAGATCGTGGGCGATCCCGCTGGCCATCTGTCCGAGAGCGCGCAGCCGTTCCTGTTGCAGGGCCTGCTGCTGGGTTTGCGAGAGTTCGGTGTAGGCCGCCTGCAGCTCGGCATAGAGTTCGGCCTGGCGTGTGGCGAGGGCCACATGCTCGCTCAACTGACTGAGGAACTCGCACTGGCCGCTGGTGTAGCGATCCTTGGATGTCTGGCCGACGAGAATGGCACCGGCGACGCGGGTTTCGATGGCCAGCGGCGCAATGACCACCGAGCGCAGGCCGGCCGACGCGAGTTGCCGGATAAAGGAATTGTTGATCTGCGCCAGATCCGGCTCGTGCACCAGGATTCCCGTCATGCAGCGCGCGAGCCCATTGGTCCCGACGGCGATCTCCGTGCCTTCGGACAGGCCCGCCGACAGCGCGAGACGCTCACTCTGGGCTCCGACGCAGGCCACGCGGAGATGCGTGCCGTCCGGGTTGCGGAGCAGCAGGCAGGCGAGCTCGGCGCCGAAGGAATCCTCGAGGCTCTGCACCACGACACGGTGGATGCTGGGCAGGTCCTGGCGCAGCGCGATGGCGTTGGTGGTGCACCGCAGCAGGTCGAGGCGCGCGAGGTGTTCGCGCAGGCGGTGCTCCGACTCGAGTTGGTCGGTGACGTCGGTGGAGATGCCGATCAGACCGAGAAGACGGTCGTCCTCCCTCAGGGGCAGCTTGGTCGTCTTGAACCAGCGCCGGTTCCCATCCCGGTCGAGCGTGGGCTCCTTGCGATCGAGCAGCGGTTCGCCGCTCTCGAAGACTCTCCGGTCGTCGGCGGTGTAAAGATCGGCGATCTCCCTGGGGTAGAAATCGTGCACCGTCTTCCCCAGCGCCGCGTCCTCGGACTTGAGACCGATCGCGATCTGGGCGGCGCGGTTGTAGAGGACGAAGCGTCCGGCGAGATCCTTGACGTAGATGCAGATGGGGATGTTGCCCACCAGCAGGCGCAGGAGGTCGCGCTCGCGCGCGAGGGCGCGCTGGGCCGCGGTGAGTTGGGTGGTCTCGACGCAGTAGACGCGGAACCGGTCCGTTTCCTGGATGTGGCTGACCGTCTGCGCAAAGGTGCGCTCCTGAACTTCGACGTGGCGGACGAACGGGGTACGTGCCCGGAACTGGGCGCCGTCCAGCAACTCGTGCAGTCCAGCCAGCCATGGGTGTTCAAGTCCGCGTTGCCGCAGGTCGGGGAAGATCGACGCTGCCGATGGGTTCACGTACTGGATACGGCCCGAGGCATCGATCTCGACGATCGGATTCGGATTGCGCTCGGGAAACGAGGCCAGCCACGCCTCGCGACGGCCGGACTCCATCAGGTCGGTGATGTCGGTGGCGCTGCCGGTATAGCCGGCGACCGAACCATTGGTCGCCAGCCGGGGAATGCCCCGGTCCGCGACCCAACACCACACGCCGTCCTGCCGGCGGATGCGGTAGTCCACCCGCAGCGGCTTGCGTTCGACGACGGCGGACTCCATCGCGCCCTGGACCTTCGGGAGGTCGTCGGGATGCACGTGGCCCTGCCAGTCACCGTGGCTCCCCTCGGCGGCGCCAGCGCCCACGAGTTCGAACCAACGATGATTGAACCAGGTTAGTAGGCCTTACGCTGCGGCGGTCCAGATGATCACGGGTGCGTCGTCGGCCATGGCACGGAAGCGGCCTTCGCTCTCGCGCAGCAAGTGCTCGGCGTCCTGGCGTTGCCGTTCGGACTGATGGACGATCTCGATGCATCGCCAGGCCGTCGCGCCGAGGGTGGTCATCACGATCACCGACGAAAGCGCCAGCACGGCCTCCAATCCCAGCCACTCATTGCGCCAGGCATGGATCGCCAGCCAGCCGACCACGTTCGGGACAACGACCACGATGGGAATGATGCGCCGCGCGATCGACCCCGCCAGGCCGTCGCCCGTCAGGAGCCCGACGATCCTGCCGTCGTGCCGGAGGGAAAGGATGGCGAGGTTCAGGAAAAGCAGGGTCCACGCCGAGGGTAATGCCGGCGGACGGTTCAAGGCACCGAACAAGGCGCGTCCGAAGACGGACACCTCGATGGCGAGAAAGGCGAGCCCGACGCCGCCGAGCGTGAGCCATTCGAGAAGGACCGGACGTCGTCCCCGGCCGATGGCCAGGAGGAGCGCGGCACCAAGGCCGATGAACGACAGGGCGGTGAGAGACGCCATCGCCGACGTCGGAGACCCCTCGGAATCCTGGAACTCGACGCCGGGTGCGCTCGCGCCGGGGTCGGAAATCTGCAACGCCAGTGAGGCAATCCCGCCGGCCAGCAACGTCGCGGCCCCCAACAGCGTGATCCAACGGTTCAGTCCCTCGGGTCGGCCTTCCGCGGACGCCGCCAGGCTACGCGCGGCGGCGACCAACGCGACGGCGGCAACCAGGAACATCGCCGCCGCGGTCGTGGCCACTCCGGCGACCAGGTCCCCCACGGGTCCTGCCCAGGCCCCGCCCGTCACCCGCAACACCAGAATCCCCGCACCGAAAAAGCCAGCGATGCTGATTGCAATCCCTCTGATCCATCCTGTCCATGCAGCGTGAGTGCGATAGGGCATGTAGTGCGGTGACGACGGGCCGACGTTGGAGCCTCGTGATAGACAGACCGAGTTGTCAATTCGGCATCACAAAAGAAAAGGGCCGGCAGTATCTGCTGCCGGCCGTGACAGGAACTGTCCGCCCGAGAGTCTCTCTCGGCCGTGCGAAGTTACGGTTTGGTCAATCGGTAGAACCGCTTTTGCTCGGTAATCGGTGCATAGTACCTGTAAGTACCGTCGGAAGCCGTGGGCGCACCCGTGACGGCGGACCAGGACGCCGCATTCTCAGGCGTGGCCGTGGACTGCAATTGATAGCCCGCAGGCAGGGACGGCCAGGAGATCTGCACGACCGTCTCGATGGACAGCGTCGGTGCGCCGGGATCGACACCGGGCACGGCTCGGAAATCAAGGTTCTCCGCGGCGATGATGCCTTTTGTGACAGTGAGTCGATCAAGTTTCCCAACATAGGGCAGGCCGCCGTTGGGCTCACTGCCGAGGGTGAACACGGTTTCGCCGCGGACATCGATGAGCACGCCGCCTGTGTAAGCGACGGTTTCACCGAGTATCCCGTCGACATAGAAGCGGAACTCCTTGCCGGTCTCATGCACCACTGCGATGTGATGCCAGCCGCCATCGTCCGGGATCGCCGCATTGGAGGGTTGGTCGAGGATGCCGAGCGTGGTGACGAAGGGACGGCGGTTGGCGATCGAGAACGAGAACGCACCGCCGGGTCCGTTGTTGAAGAAGAGCACCGATCGCGCTCCCGGCTGCGCGCCGAACTTCACCCAGGCTTGTACGGTGAAGTCGCCGGTCTCGAGCCGGATCGCGGTGTCGGGATCCGGCACCGTCACGCGCATGCCGCCGGTGGTGAAGTTGAGGCTGCGGTCGGAGGCACCGCCGGACGGCGAGTCGGTGTCCCAGAGCGGCGTGACGGCGCGGGCGAGGAATTCCTCGCTGGGCAGGGCGGGACGCGCGGTGGGCGCACCGTTCTGGTAGGGAGCCGCGGCTTCGTTGAAGGCATAGGCGACGAGCGTCGAGGCCAGCGGCGCCTTCGGCGTCGCAGCGATGCTGTCGAGATCCTCTGCCGCGAGGAGACCCGCGTGGACGCGGAGGCGGTCGATCGTGCCGGTGATCGGCTGACCGAGGCGCTCGGCGCCGAGGTTCAGGTAGTTGTTCAGGAACGCCCCCATGGCGCGCGTCTCCTCGACGAAGACCGGGCTGCCATCGAGGTAGAAGGTCACGCCGACGCCGGGCTCGAAGGCGGCCGCCACGTGGTGCCACGCATCGTTGGGCACGGCGATGCCGCTGGCGATGTCGACCACCCCGAACAGGGTGAAGATGAGCTGGCTGTCCTGCAGCCCGAGCTTGTACGCACCGCCGTAGCCGAGGACGCCCTCGTAGGTATTGACGGAGGTGCTGTCGCGCTTGATCCAGCCCTCGATGGTCACCGGTGCTGTGGCGATGGCGAGAATCGGGGAAGGGCTGTCCTCGACCACGAGGTAGGCGCCGTTGAGAAGCTGCACGGCGCGATCACCGGCCGCGCCCGAGGGCGTGTCCGTCACGCTGACCGGGAGCGCGTCCGGATTGGCGATCGTGCCGAGTGTTCCGGTGAGGTTGTTGGTGGGGCTCTTGGTGACTGGACCGGTTCCCTCGTTGAATGCGAAATCCGCGAGGGTGGTTTGAGCCTGGGCGGCCGGCGCCTGCAAGAGCGCGGCCATCAGCGGGGTGGAGGCGAGGGCGATTCGAAGGGCTGTCATACGGAGGGTTTCACACGTCATGTCTGGATTCCTTTCCAAGCCGCGAAGCCGCCGCCGGGGGTCGGCGACCGATCCGAAAAGCCAGGGCGCCGCCGCGGCGAACAATGGACCCGAGGCCCTGGATGGCGATGAGGCGCCTCGCGCGATCCGACTGGAAACGCACGCGAAGCCGTACCGCTCGGGCGGGCACCGTACCGACGCGCTGAGAGTCGCGACAATGACATGCCGCGTTCCGTGTGATTTCTCCGCATCCAGGTTTGCTGAATGGCAAGATTGTGCGGCGCGGCCGCGCTGCGGGTCCTGGCTGCCTGCGGTCTTGTCGCGTGCGGCGCGGAGCTGGAGAGTCGGCCCCATGCGTGTCGAACTGGGCGCCCGTCTGAGTCGATGGTGTCGGCGCTTGCTGGCGTGCCTGCTGGTTTGCGGTCCGGTTGCGCTGTCGGCGTCCGGCGCGGGAGGCAATGCCGCCGCCGATGCGACCTTGGCGTCGTTCTTCCGTCGTTACCTCGATGCGACGTTCGCGCTGCGGCCGATGGATGCGACCCGTCTGGGGGACCGACGTTTCGATGGGCAACTGGATGATCTGTCGCCCGCGGCCCAGACGCGCTGGCTGCGGCACCTGCGTGGATCGCTCGAGGCGCTGCGCCGCGAGGTGCGCTATCGCGACCTGAGCCGCGACGCGCAGATCGATTATGAGATCCTGCGCGACGACCTCACCACCCAGGTGTGGTTGGCCAGCGAAGCGAATCCGTTCGCGACCGATCCACGGGTCTACAACGAGTACATCAACGACTCGGTCTACCTCCTGTTCTCACAGTCCACGCGGCCGCCGGCCACCAACCTCGCGAATGCCATCGCGCGCATGCAGCGCATCCCGGAGGTCGTCGCGGCCGCGCGTGCCAACCTGCGACGGCCGTCGCGGGCGCACACCGAGACCGCGATCCGCCAGAACCGCGGCGCGATCGCGTTTTACGAATCGGACCTGTTCGACATCGCGGGCGAGGCCGGAGCAAACCCCGGGCTGCGGGCGGCCGCTGTTCCGGTGGTGGAATCATTGCGCGCGCACCAGACATTTCTGGAGAAGGAACTGCTGCCTCGCGCGGACGGCGACTGGCGTCTGGGGCGGCGCGCGTTTTCGAAAAAGCTCGGGATGGTGCTGAATGCCGGGCTGACCGCGGACGAAGTCCTGCGCGAGGCGGAGGCCGAGTTCGTGCGCGTGGAGCGCGAGCTGGCCGTGATGGCGCGGCAGGCGTGGGGGCGTTACTTCCCGGGCGTGGCCGTTCCGGCGGACGACGACGAGGGCCGGCGCGAACTGACGGCGAAAGTGCTGTCCGCAGTGGCGCGGCGCCATGGCACGGCGGAGTCCCTGACCGACGACGTGAAGCGGAACGTGGCGGACATCCGCACCTTCATCGCCAACCGGCGCATCCTGACCCTGCCGGATCCGGACCGGTGTCGCATCATCGAGATGCCGGAGTTCCAGCGCGGCAATTCCACTGCCTACATGAACGCGCCGCCGCCGCTCGATCCCGCCGCCGACGGCTTCTACGCAGTGAGCCCGCCGCCGCGTGACTGGGATGCGGCGCGGGTAGAGAGCTATTTGCAGGAGTACAATCACTACCTGCTTCAGATCCTGACCATCCACGAAGCGTATCCCGGGCACTACGTGCAGTTGGAGTATGGCAACCGGCATCCGTCGCTGATCCGCAAGGTGCTGGGCTCGGGCGTCTACATCGAAGGTTGGGCGGTGTACACCGAGCAGATGATGCTCGACCAGGGTTACGGCGACGGGGACCCGGCTCTGCGACTTTCGCAGCTCAAGTTTTATCTGCGCGCCGTGGCCAACGCGATTCTCGATCACCGCATGCACTGCAGCGGCATGACCGACGAGGAAGCGATGGACCTGCTCGCGCGGCGGTGCTTTCAGTCGGAAGGCGAAGCGCGCTTGAAGGTGATTCGTGCCAAGCAGAGTTCGACTCAGCTTTCGACCTACTTTGTCGGGCGTATGGCGCATTACCGCCTGAGGCAGGCGGTGCAACGTGAGTTGGGGGATCGTTTCGATCTCGCGGCCTACCATGAAGCGGTGTTGCGCCCCGGGGCGGTGCCGGTGAAGTACCTTCCTGAAATCGTGAGGCGTGAGTTGGGAATGAACGAGGCGCCTCCGAAATCGCGCTGAACCGGTTCGGCTCGTGCGCCGGCACGGATCCGGTGGTGGGTCGTGGGCTGCGACTCACGACTCGGCGTCCGTTCAGGACGCCGACCCATTTTATTCCCCCCCTGACCCAAGGCTTCGCCTTGGGCTATTCCGTTGCCGGGCGTTGTCCGGCATCCGCGGCGTGGTCTCCCGAGGATCGGGAGGTCTCGGATGCGGAAGATCTCCTTCCTGCCTCCTCGTGCGATTCGGGCCTCTACGGCACCGGCGCGTGATCCCGGAATGCAATCAAGCGCGACTTGGTCCGCACATAGAGCGTGTCCCCCACGACGGCCGGAGTGGCGAGCACCTCTTCGCCGAGTGGGATACGCGCGAGCACCTCCAGGGTGCGGCCGGTGCGAAAAACCACGGCCGTGCCGGGCTGCGCGATGACCAGCACGTGGTCGCCGACCGCAATCGGCGAGCTGTAATAATCGCCCAGGGCGCCGAGGCGTTCCTCCTGGTAAGCGTACTCGCCGGTGCGCGCATCGAGGCAGGAGACCAGACCGCCATTGCGAACCAGGTAGAGCAGGCCCTCGTGGATGAGGGGCGTCGGCACGTAAGGCAGGCCGCGGCTGGCACGCCAGAGGACATGGGTGTCGGTCACGTCCCCGGCGCCGCCTGGCTTCACGGCCATGGCCGTGTTGCGCGACTCCTGGAAGATGCGCGCGATGGAGAGGTACTCGTCCGCCGTCAGCACGCCGTCCTTGTCGGCATCGATGTAGGTGAAGTGCTGCCGCGCCGGGCCGGCGGGCGCTTCGTCGCGCGCGAGTCGTTGGTCCCCGTCGCGATCGCCCTGACTCACCAGATCCTTCCACGCAGGCAGGCTTGGGACGCCGGCGCCGGAGGTCCAGCCAGCGACATAAATCGCGGAGTCATCGGCGACGGGGGAGGCCACCATTTCATTGGGCAAGCCGCGCACGCGCCAGCGCTCCCGGCCGTCGGCGAGGTCGTAGGCCACGAGCCCGAGTGTGCCCGCCACGATCACCACTTCGGGCTGCCCGGCCGGCCAGGGCAGAGGTGTCGAGAATCCGCGCCGCACCCCGGGGCGCTCGGCCCGCCAGCGGGCCGTGCCCGACTTCGCATCGACGGCGACGACATAGGAGCCGACATCCTGGTCGCAGAGTTGGATCGCCAGGTCGCCGGCGAGAACCGGCGAACTGCTCGCGCCGTGCTGGGTGACGGGCGTGGGTAGGGGATGCCGCCACGCCTCCGCGCCATGCCGGTCGTAGGCGACGAGTCCGAAGGGGGCGAAGTAACTGACCCAGCGTGTGCCATCCGAGACCGAGGTGGCGGTCGCGGGGTGGCTCAACCGCGAGCCGGACTCGATTCTCCCCGGCTCGACCTCGCCGCGCCATAAGGGGGCGCCCGACTCACGGTTTACGGCGAGCGTGACCAGCCGGTTGCTCTCGAATCCCGTCACCACCAGCGTCGCACCGTGGAGCGATGGCGAGGAATGCCCGCCCGGCACGGCGATGCTCCAGAGCTCGTTGGTTCCGGGTCCGAATCGCGCGGGCAGACGCGCCCCGGGTGACGAGCCGGAACGATGCGGTCCGCGGAATTCCGCCCACGCGCTGGATTCTCCGGCGCTGGATTCTCGCGCGGCGCCGAGGACCATGGCCACC
>CAZYJB010000113.1:0-8838 GCA_964647675.1 uncultured Verrucomicrobiota bacterium
CGGCTGCCGCGAATCGCTGGCAGACGGGCTGAAGCGTGCGACGGACGTCATGATCGCGGGCAAGGTCGCGGTGGTGTGCGGCTACGGCGACGTGGGCAAGGGCAGCGCGCACTCGCTGCGGGCCTATGGCGCACGCGTGATCGTCACCGAGATCGACCCCATCAACGCCCTGCAGGCCGCGATGGAAGGCTTTGAAGTGAACACGGTGGAATCCACGCTGGGCGTGGGCGACATCTACGTCACGACAACCGGCAACAAGGACATCATCACGGTGGAGCACATCCTGCAGATGAAGGACCAGGCGATCGTCTGCAACATCGGGCACTTCGACAACGAGATCCAGGTCGACCGCCTGAAGGCGCACAAGGGCGTGCGTGTGGAGAACATCAAGCCGCAGTACGACCGCTATCATCTGCCGGGCGGACGCACCAGCATCTACCTCCTGGCGGAGGGGCGGTTGGTGAATCTCGGCTGCGCGACGGGCCATCCGAGCTTCGTGATGTCGAACTCGTTCACGAACCAGACGCTGGCTCAGCTCGATCTCTGGCAGAACCGCGACAAGTACAAGAAGACGGTCTATCGCCTTCCCAAGAAGCTCGACGAAGAGGTCGCGCGCCTTCACCTCGACAAGATCGGCGTGAAGCTCACCAAGCTGAGCAAGTCGCAGGCCGATTACCTGGGCGTTCCCGTGGAAGGCCCGTACAAGCCCGAGCACTACCGGTACTGATCGGTTCGCGCCCGGGTCGCTGCGGCGGACGGGGTTCCCCGCTCGCCCGCTCACACCAGGCGGTCGGCCGTTGGCCGGCCGCCTGGGAGTTCTTCGAATGGGATGGTCCGGCCCGTGATGCACCGGACCTCCATGTTCTTCGTGCGCTTCGTGACTTTCGTGTTGAACCTCGTCACGAGTCACGGTCGCGAGCTGTGTCCGAAATTCGGAACCCACTGTTTTTCATGAAATCCCTGCCTGCCGGTGAACCCACTTCGCTGGGCCCTGTGACCGATGGACCGATCGAGGTCGATGCCCCGCCGGGACGCCGACGTGCGCGACGGGACGAGCGCGCCGCCAAGCCGGGGGTGGCAGAGAGCGCCGCGCCCTCGGTGAACTTCTCCTTCAACCTCGAGCCGCGCCAGATTGCACGGCACCTGTCGCGCTTCGTCATTGGACAGGAGGAGGCCAAGAAGGTTCTGAGCGTCGCCCTGTGCGACCACTTCCAGCATGTGCGCCTGGTTCAGGAGGGGCAATCCGCCCCCTACTACCAGAAGCAGAACGTGCTTCTGCTCGGCCCCACCGGCGTCGGCAAGACCCACCTCATCCGGTCCGCGGCCGAATTGATCGGCGTCCCGTTCGTCAAGGCCGACGCCACCAAGTTCAGCGAGACGGGATACGTGGGAGCGGATGTGGACGATCTGGTCCGCGACCTCGTGCGGCGCGCGGGCGGCGACGTGCGCAAGGCCGAGAACGGCATCATCTATCTCGACGAGGTCGACAAACTGGCGACGCGCGAGCCGGGCATGGGTCGCGATGTTTCGGGCCGCGGCGTGCAGACCAATCTTCTCAAATTGATGGAGGATGCGGAGGTGCCGCTGGTCTCGCCCAACGACATGACCGGCCAGCTGCAGTCCGCGATGTCCGCCATGCGGGGTGGCAAGAACCAGCCGGAGACCATCAACACGCGCCACGTCCTGTTCATCGTTAGCGGCGCCTTCTCGGGTCTCGATCGCCTCATCCGCGTCCGCCTCGCCGCCGCGAAGACGCCGGTGCGCGCGGAACGGTGGTCGGTCGACCACTGCCTGCGGCAGATGCTGACCACCGACCTCGTCGCCTATGGGCTCGAGCCCGAGTTCGTCGGACGGCTGCCGGTGCGTGTGGCATGCCACGGCCTGGATTCTGACGATCTGTTCGAAGTCCTGCGCCGCAGCGAAAGCAGCCTCATCCACCAATATATCCGTGCCTTCGCAGCTTACGGAATCGAAGTGCGGTTCCAAGACGACGGCATCCGCCGGTTGGCGGAGCTGGCGGCGACCGAAGGAACGGGCGCGCGCGGCCTCATGACCGTCTGCGAGCGCGCGTTTCGCGATCTGAAATTCCGCCTGCCGTCCTCCCGGGTGAAGAGCTTCGAGGTGACCGCACGCCTGGTCGACGATCCGACAGCCGAGCTGCGGCGCTTGCTGAAACGTTGAAAATCCGGGTGGAAGCGGAGATTCCCGCACTGGACGTGACGACGGGCGCGTGGCAAACAGGCCCGGCTGGCCGCCGACGCGGCGGCGGCGCACCCCGATGAGCCCTATCCTGCCACCATTGTTCCTGGCCCTGGCGTTCCTCGCGCTCGGTGTGTCGACGAGCGGTGCCCAGGAGATCCGGATCCACCCGGCCATCGAACTGGAGTATTCCACCACGGCCGGTGCGTTGTATTCCGTGGAGACGTCGCGGGACATGGCCGCCTGGTCGGTTCACTCGCCTGCCCGCCTGGGCGACGGCACGTCGCGCCGCCTGCTGGCCTCGGCTTCGGATGAAGCGGCCTTTTTCCGGGTGAACCGCGTGCCCGTGCGCGACCTGAATGCCATCCTGGAAACGATCCGCCAGGCAAACAAGGTCCCCGCCCTGGCGTGTGCCGTCGTGCGATCCAACGCGGTTGTGGCGCTGGGCGCAGTCGGACAACGGCGCGCGGGGATCACCAACGCTCCCGTCACGCTCGACGACCGCTGGCATCACGGTTCCCTGACCAAGTCGATGACCGCCACCCTCGCGGCCGTGCTGGTGAGGGAGGGGCGCATTCAGTGGACGACCACCCTGGCGGAGGTCTTCCCCGCGCTCGCGCCCGCGATGAACGCGGCCTGGCGCAGCGTGACTCTCGACTTCCTGTTATCGAATCGCAGCGGCGCTCCGGAGAATCTGTCCGTGGACGGCATCTGGCAGCAGTTGTGGGATTTCAAGGGAACCCCTCGCGACGCGCGACGTCTTCTGCTCCAGCGGATCACGGCGCGCGCGCCGAATGCGACGCCGGGCACGCGTTATGAATATTCGAATGCGGGCTTCGCGATGGGCGGTCACATGCTCGAGACCGTGTTGAACCGTCCCTGGGAGGATCTGCTGACCGAGAAAGTCTTCGTTCCGCTGGGCATGACCAGCGCCGGATTCGGGGTCCCGGCGTCGCCCCGGTACGTCGACCAGCCGTGGGGACATCAATGGTTGAACGGCGCGGCAACGCCAGTGGAACCCGGGCTCGCGGCGGACAATCCCCCGGCCATCGGTCCCGCAGGCACCGTGCATTGCAACGTCCTCGATCTGGCGCGCTACGCCGCGCTGCATGTCCAGGGGCACCTGACGGACACCCCGTTGCTGCCGCGGGAGGCGGTGGTGCGCCTCCACACCGCGCCGGCCGGGAACGCTGGTTACGCCTATGGCTGGAACGAAGTGGACCGTCCGTGGGCGGCCCCCGGCAGGGCCTACACACACTCGGGATCCAATCTCCAATGGTATTCCGTGATCTGGTTCGCGCCGGCCCGGCAGTTCGCCGTGGTGGCGATCTGCAATGTGGCATCGAGCGGGAATCCGAACCCGGGAGCGATCGCGACCGACCAGGCCGCCGGCCGCATGATCCAGGAGTTTCTCAACTGACATGACGACGATGAACTCGATGGTGCGCGGCGCATGGCGCTGCGGGATGGTTTCACTCTGGTTGCTGGCGTTGCTCTCGGCGCACGCGCAGGCCCCCGGGCATGCCAGGCGGGAATGTCGGCTTCAACGCGGCGGTGGCCGAGCTGTTCAGGGGCATCCCGGCGTTCACGGCCAACGTGGACAGCATGATGACCAATCGGGCCGACAAGACGCGCGTGACCGTGCCGATGAAGATGCTCAAGAGCCGCGAACGGTTCCGCATCGAAGTCGACCTCGTGAAGATGAAAGGCAACAGCTTCGCGCTGCAGGGGCTCGCGGGCATGCAGAACATCGGCATGTCGCGCATGCACAGCCTTGTCCTGCCCAACGAGAAGGGCATGCTGATCCTGTTCCCGGATCTCAACAGCTACACGCGCGTGCCGCTCTCGGAAATGGACATCCCTTCCGGCGGATTCAAGATGTCGCGCAAGGCCGCGGGCAAGGAGACGATCCAGGGTAAATCCTGCGCAAAATTCGAGGTGGTGCTGACCGCCCCGGACGGCGCGAAGACGGCTGCCACGGTGTGGGAGTCGGAGGATCTCGGGAACTTTCCCGTGCGCATGCTTTTTCGGCCCGACGACGCGACCATGCTCATGGAATTCAGCCAGATCTCGCTGGCGCCGCCCGAGGAGGCCCTGTTCGAGATTCCCAAGGATTACAAGGGCTTCAATGGCATCAGCGGCCTCATGCAGGAGGCCATGAAGCAGGCGTTCAGGCCGGCGGAAAGCAAGTGATGATCAAGGGGTGGACCGCCGCTCTTCGCGGCTAAGCACCGGGGTCACTCGCGCGCCGCGGCCTCGAGCGCGTCGAGCACATCCGACGCGTTGAGGTAAGTGGGCAGGACCACAGGTTCGGCCGCTGGATCTCGAGGGTAGACCAGCACCATCGGGACACCCGCCTGGCCGAAGCGCTGGAGTTCCTCGGTGATCGCGCGCGGGAAGTCGGTGTGATCCGCCTTCAGCGGAATGGTGCCGGTGCGGGTGAGCGTCTCGCGCACCGACGGGATCTCGATGGCGCGGCGCTCGTTGTATTTGCAGTTGGGGCACCAGTCGGCGGTGAAATCGACGAAGATCGGGCGCCGCGCGCTGCGCAGTTGCGCGACCAGCTCGCGGGACCACGGCTGCCAGTGAATGCGATCGTCCACCACAGCCGGGGCACCGAGCACCGACTCGCGCGAGGGCGATCCTGACGCCTGGGACGCCTTGGTGGCCGGTTGGCGGGGCGCGCGCCACTGGAGCTCTCCCTCGAGCACGAGGCCGTAGGAGACCGCGAGCAGGGCGAACGCCATACCCATGCCCCACGCCTGCCGCGACCTGCCGCGTTGGACGAACTCGCCCCAGACCCAGGCCGACAGCGCGACCCCGACGAGGAACAGACCCAGCCAGAACGGGCCGCGATCGCCGAAGTGGCGCGATGCCGTGAGCGTGTACAGCCACAACGCGGTGGCCAGCATGGGAAAGCCCATGGCCACCTTGAACCGTTCCATCCAGGCGCCGGGCTTGGGCAGGAACTTGAGCCAGGAAGGCTGGAAACTGAGGACGACGTAGGGCAGCGCGAGGCCGACGGCCACCGAGGTGAAGATGAGGACAATCGTCGCGGCCGAGGCGGTGAAGGCATAGCCCAGCGCTGGCGCGAGGAACGGGGCGGTGCAGGGCGTCGCCAGCACAACGGCCAGCACGCCGTTGAAGAAGGCGCCCGCCGTTCCCTCGCGACTGGCCAACTCACCAGCCTGGTCGAGGGCACGACCGGTGACGTTGAACTCGAACACGCCGAACAGGCTGAGCGCGACGAGCAGGACCAGGGTGCACATCGAGATCAGGAAGACCGGATTGCCGAACTGCATGCCCCAGCTCGCAATGCCCACCGCCGACTTCACCGAGATGACCACCATCGCCAGCACCAGGAAGGATACCCAGACGCCCAGGGCGTAGATCAGTCCGAGCCGACGAATCTCCCGCGGCCGGTTGCCCGCCTGACGCACGAATCCAAGGATCTTGAGCGCGATGACCGGCAGGACGCAGGGCATGATGTTGAGGATCATGCCGCCAATCAGTCCCATGCCGATGGCCTGGGGTAGCGAAAGGGACGCAACGCCGGCGGCGCGTGCCGGAGCGCCGCGCGCTGCCTGGCCCGGCGGGAGCGGGGTCACTGGACCCGGGGACGCGACTCCGGCCGGCCCCATCAGATTCACTTCGAAGGCGCGTACCGGAGAATTCCGGGAGTCGAACCTGACCAGCAGTCCGGGGATCGACGCCGGCCAGTCGCCTTCGACACGACTGATTTTCTTGCGCAGGACGATCTCGCCCGAGGCGCCTTCGAGTCGCTCGGTCGCCGTGGCGACGGTGTACTGGGGGCTTTCGTAGGCAAGGAAATCATTGGTTCCCGGCACGAGTTTGTCGGCGACGGGATCCGCGACACGCCAGCGCAGCGTGAATGTGCGCTCGTCGCCGGACGCCGGGCCGTCCCATTGGGCCACGACTTTATCCAAGAGCGACGGCTGCGGGACTTTCGAAGCCGCCGCCGCCACCGCGGCAGCGTCGGGTGACGGCACGGAGTTCGCGCCGATCCGGAGTTTGCCCTGAACGTCACCGCCGCCGGGGATGCACTGATCCTTGCATTGGAGCCAGCGTACCTTGGCCGCGAGCGTGGTCTCGCCGGGTGTGGCCGTCGCAGCCACCTGCATTCGGACCAGGAGCATCAACTTCCCGTGGTGCACGTAGGTCGTGAGTTCCTGATCCGGATAGATCTCGGGAGCCGGCCAGAGGATCTCACCGGCTGCCAGACCGGCGGGGAGGGTCCATTCGACGGTGGTGGGCGCCCCGGAGTCACCGCTGTTGCGCCAGTAAGTGTGCCAACCCGCCTCCATCGTGAGCTCCACCCCAGCCAGGAACGTTTCGCCTGGCCTCGCTTCCGATAACGGCAGAACGAGTCGCGCCGTGACCCCCGACGCCGCGCGAGCGTGGGGGATTCCAAGCACGGCCGAGAGCAGGAGCGTAAGCAGGGCGCACCAGGACGCACCGCTCCAGCGATGGGGCAGGGTGGGACAGCGCGGCGGGCACGCGGCACTAAACATGGTCGAAGATGTGTTCAAGGGGATTGAATTTGCAAAACCTTGCTGGGCGCCAAGCATGCCGCGGATGCCGAGCGACGAAGACTCCCAGGTGGCCTGGCTGACGTCGGGCGGCCACGGGCTGGCGGCCATGCTCGCGGCCATCCGCGGGGCGAGGCACTCCGTCGCGCTCGAAATGTATATCGTTCAGGCGTCCCCGATTGCCGACACCTTCCGCGCCGCCTTGTGCGAAGCAGCCGCCCGCGGCGTCCGGGTACGCGTTCTCATCGATGCCATTGGGTCGCTCGAACTGCCCGCGGATTACATGAATCCAGTCAGCGATGCGGGCGGTGACTGCCGGTGGTTCAATCCCTTGGAACTCCGGCGCATCTCCTATCGGGACCACCGTAAACTGCTGGTCGTCGATGATGCGGTCGCCTTCGTTCCGGGATTCAACATCGCCCCCGACTACGACGGAGACGGCGTCCGGACCGGCTGGCGCGATCTGGGCCTGGTCATCCGGGGCCCGCTGGTCGCGGAGTTGGTGCGCGGTTTCCACGGGATGTTCGGCGCCGCCAGTTTCCGGCACCACCACCTGGAACGCTTCCGACGGAATCTCTGGCCCCAGCGGATTTCGACCACGACGGGGGAGCTGTTTCTGTTGTCGCCCGGGCGCGGACGGAATCCGGCCCGGCAAGCGCTGATGGAGGACATCGCGCGGTCCCGGCGCATCCGCCTCACCACGGCCTATTATCTGCCTCCGGTGAAGCTGCGCCGCGCGTTGATCGCGGCCGCGCGACGGGGGGCGGCGGTGGAACTCCTGCTTCCGGGTATCTCCGACGTGAAGCTGGCGCAGGCCGCGGCGCGTGGGCAGTACTCGCGTCTGCTCAAGGCCGGCGTGCGGATCTTCGAGTACCAGCCGGCGGTGCTGCACGCCAAGCGGTACCTTCTGGATGACGTCGTCTATGCAGGATCGGCGAATCTCGACCTGCGCAGCCTGAACATCAACTACGAGATCCTGGTGCGGGTGAAGGACGGGCGCCTCGCCGCGGAAGGGCACGCGTCGTTCGAGGAGGATCTGTCGCGCGCACGCGAGGTGACCTGGGCGGTCTGGCATCAGCGCCCGTGGTGGAACCGATGGTGGGAACGCCTCGCGGGCAGCGTTCTTGTGCGGATCGATTTGCGGTTCGCAATGCGCCAGTTGCATCGCCTGCGGGGCAAGGCTGGACGGCAGGCCCTTCTGCTGCGAAGGCGTGCGGCACGATCCGCGACAGGACCTCCGTGAAGGACGGCGGGCGGGCTCCACGCCGTGCGGCGGAGTCGCGTGGATGTGCCTTGCCGGGAGAGACCGGAGCATCGAGAAATGGCGCGTGCTCGCGTCGCTTCCTTCGGCGCGCGGCGCCGGGAACATGGCGACCTACCTTTGGATCTTCCTGGGAGGCGGGCTGGGCAGCATGGCGCGCTGGGCGGCCACTGCCTGGCTCGGGCGTCACCTGGGCGAGTCGTTTCCCTGGGGCACCGTGCTGGTCAACGTGACCGGTTCCCTGGCGATCGGGTTCGCTGCCTGGTGGACCGGTCCGGACGGCCGATGGGTGGCGCCTCCGGGCTTCCGCGAGTTCTTCCTGGCGGGCGTTTGCGGAGGGTACACGACCTTCTCGTCGTTCAGCCTGCAGACGCTCAATCTGCTGGTGGCCGGCGAATGGCCCAAGGCCGCCGCCAACATAGTGTTTTCGGTGCTGCTCTGCCTCGGCGCCGTGTGGCTGGGCCATGCGGCGGCGGTCGGATGGGCCGGATCGCGCGAGGCGTAGCCGCGACGACCGCGATGGCGGAAGGCCGGGCGCGTCAGTCTCCGGCCCGCGCCAGGACGGCATAGGTGCGCTTGCCCTTGCGCAGCAGGATCCAGCGGCCGAACTGCAGATCCTCCGCGGAAAGGTGGCGTTGCACCGAGCTTTGTCGGTGATTGTTCACCGAGATGCCGCCGCCCTCGATATCCTTTCGAGCCTGCCCCTTCGACGCGCAGAGGCCGGCCTGCACGAGGGCCTCGGTCAGGGGAAGACCCTCGCCCTCCAGAGTTCTTGGATCGAAGGTCTGGGTGGGTCCCTCACCGGCGATCTCGGCGAAGGTGGATTCG
>CAZYJB010000114.1:0-8743 GCA_964647675.1 uncultured Verrucomicrobiota bacterium
GGCGAAGGCGCGGTCCTGCCAAAGCGAGGCGAGGGCCAGCGCGCCGAACCCGCCCGCGCAGCGGCTCAACATCTCGCGCCGGGTGAGCGGCGCGCGCACGAATCGTTCACAGTGGGCCATGACGGAGAGTCAAAGGTCAGAGTTTCGGGGCGCCCGGGTTCACGCTCATTCCACGAACGCGAATCCCTTCGAATTCAGGATGGCGTGGCAAAGATCGGTCCAGACGTCGAGTTCCCCGCGGTCGCTTCCTGCGGTGACGCCCGCGGCGAGGAATTCGCGGGCCTCGCGCCGCTCGACGTCATCGGGACGGCGAAACAACGCTTCTGCAAACAACCGCTCCACGCGCGCCTCCGCGCTGCCCTCGTCTTCGAGCAGGCGGGTCGCCCAGCGCCGCGCCTGTGCCAGCACGAGCGAGTCATTCATCATCGCCAGCGCCTGCGCCGGCACGTTGGACGACGTGCGTCGCCCAACCGTGGTCGCCGGGGCCGGCATGTCGAAGGCCAGCATCCAGGGCGAAAGAAAATTGCGGCGTACCTCGAGGTATAAACTGCGGCGGCCCAATCCGTCCAGCGGCCCGCTGTCCTTGGGCCGACCACGTCCCTCCATGAATGGGGTCAGATGCACCGCCACGGGCGGTCCGCCCATCGTGGGATCGAAATTGCCACCCAACACGAGGAGCGTATCGCGCAAGGCCTCGCCCTCGAGCCGCCGCAACGACGCACGATGCAGCAGCCGGTTGGAGGGGTCCCGCAGTTCGGCGCTCTCGTCGGTGAGCCGGCTCGAGAGCTGCCACGACTCGGAGGTCACCATGCGGCGGATGAGCCGCTTGACCGACCAGCCGTCACGCCGAAAGCCGTCCGCCAGCCAGTCGAGCAGTTCCGGGTGGGTGGGCGCCTCGCCGAGCACGCCGAAGTTGTCGACCGACGCCACCAGTCCGCGGCCGAACAGGTGCGCCCAGACCCAGTTCACCATGACCCGCGCGAAGAGCGGATTCTCGGGCGAGGCCACCGCCTCGGCGAGGGCGAGCCGTCCGGTTCCTTCCCATCCCTCGTCGAGCGTCTCCGAGGCAACCTCGACCGCCTCGAGGAAGCGTCGTTTCACGATGGGACCGGGGCTCCGATGGTTGCCACGGATGAAGACGGGCTCATCCCAGCCCGTACCCTCCACCATGGCGGCGGCCAGTTTGGGCTCGTTGATGCGTGCTTCGACCGCCTTCCAAGCCTGCTGCCAGTCTGCGCCAGGCACGTACGCCGCCTCCCGCAGTCCGGCCTCGAGCCAATCCAGTTCGTCGGAGGAAAGCCCGGCCGGATCCCCCTGCCAGCGGTCGACCAGCGCAGGCCAGTCACCAGGCGCGACCGGCGACAGCAGGCCGGGGGCCTGGCGTTCCCCGGAGAAGATGATCTCACCCAACGCTGCCCAACCCTCGGCCCCCAGGAATTCGGCCGGCATCGGCGAGGCGGGATCGGCGGCGGCCCAGTCCAGCGCCTCGATCCAGGCCCGGCGCCCCTTCCACATGCCCACGTCGAAGCTCACCCAGTGTGGCTGCTCATGCTTCAACCCCTTCCGCAGGTCGCCATAGATGGGTGCCTGGATGAGCGTGAAGCCCTCCACCACCAGGGCGAGGCGCGTCCCGCGACCGGCCGCCCGGACGTGCACAAAAGGCTCCCGGATTTCGAACGTCGCCGTGGCGGCGGCGCCCTGGTACCGGCGCGACAGCGATCCGCCGTCCTGCCAGCCGGCGCGCACCAGGCGCACGCCCCGGCCCTCCAGCCACACCGGTTGACCCGCCGCCTCGGCATCGACCTCGGCCGAATACGCGTCGCCTTCGCGGAACCAGGTCCGGGAATCCATCCGTCGATCCCCATCGCGCAGCGCCACCCGGCCAGCCCGGGTCTCCGCCTTGGGCGGTTCCGGCGGGTTGCGGGCCTTCACTACGCGCGCGGCGTCCGCGCGCAACTGTTCACGCAGACGCCTCAGTTCGGTCGCCGCTTCGCGCCTCGGCGCCGGATCGTCCACCGCCGCGATCGAGTAGCGTGAGCTCGAGAGGATGCCGTAGAGCGCGTAGTAGTCCCGGGCCGAGATGGCGTCGAACTTGTGATCGTGACAACGCGCGCACGACACCGTCAGGCCGAGGAACGATTTGCTGACGACGTCGAGCTGGTTGTCCACCGTCTCGATCTGCTGCGCGCGCACGTCGACCGGGGAATGCACCTGCTGGCAGAGCCAGTACTGCATGGTGGCCACCAGCGCCTCGTCCGTGCCGTCCGCGGCGCGGCGGCGCGCCCCGGGCAGCACGTCGCCCGCGATCTGCTCGCGCGTGAACCGATCGTACGGAAGATCCTCGTTGAACGCGCGCACCACGTAGTCGCGGTACCGCCATGCGCCGAGAATCGGGTAGTCGAACTCGTGACCCATCGTCTCGGCGTATCGCACCTTGTCCAGCCAGTGCCGCGCCCAGCGCTCGCCGAAGTGAGGCGACGCCAGCACGCGATCCACGGCGCGCTGCCAGTTTTCCGGAGTGTCGTCGGAACGCAGGAACTCCGCCCACGCTCCGGGCTGGGGCGGAAGTCCGGTGAGCGCAAAACTCAGGCGGCGGAGTCGCGTTTCGCGGTCGGCACGTGGTCCCGCCTGGACGCCCTCCTTTTGACGGCGCGCCTGAAGGAAGCGATCGACTTCTGACCGCGCCCACCGGGGCTCATCGACCGACGGCACCGCCGCGGGCTTGACCGGCGCCCACGCCCAATGCGTCGCGCGCCGTTCCTTCAGATCGAACCCCGATCGCGCCACCGTTGCCGGTTTTGGCGCGGAGGCCGCCCAGTGCGCCCCGTCGCGAATCCAACGCCGAAAGTCCTCGACCACCGCATCCGGCAGCCGCGACTTCGGCGGCATTTGAAGGTCCGGATCGCCGTAGGCGATGGCGCGGATGAGCAGGCTATCCTCGGGCTTGCCCGGCACCACCGAGGGCCCGACTTCACCGCCCGCGAGCAGGCCCCCGCGCGAATCGAGGAAGAGTTCGCCCTTGAGGTTCCTGGCGGAGGCGGAATGACAGGTGTAACAGGATTCCACCAGAATCGGCCGGATCTTCTTCTCGAAGAACTCCACCTTGGAAAGGTCGGGCGTCTCCGAGATGGCCGCGGTCGCGAGGGGAAAGATCGCCGTCACGACCACCACGAAACAGGCGGCGCACCGGGAAATCTGGGATCCGCGTGCCATGACCGCGAAAAGGTAGCAATCCACCGTGCGCGGCACAAAGGGAAGGTGTGGAAACCTCGAGGCGGACCCTCCGTAGCCGCGGGTGTGCAACCCGCGCCGATCCGCTCCGTCGAATGCTGTCGCCGAAGCAAGCGAGCCCCGCCTGCACGGCGGCGGCTACGGGAGGAGGAAGTCACGAGACGGAGCTCGTGACCCACCGGATCCGAGGGAAGTCGCGTGCCGCAGCTCGCGACCGACGCGGAGAATCTACCGTCCTAGAACTTGTTCTTCCGGTACGCCCCCATGGCCGGCGCGTCCGGGTTCACCTCGGGACCGAAATAACGCAGCGTCACCAACGGCTCCGTCTGGCTGGTGTTCTCGAAGGTCACGCCCAGGTGCGCGCCGTCCTCGCTGCAGAAGTACTCGTCCTCGGTGAGTTCGTGGAACCGGATGAGCTTGGGGCTGTTCAACGGCTGGCCGTTGATGCGACCCGAGCCTTGCACGCAGACCAGGCCATAGGCGCCGCGGTCGTGGATCGTCGCCTTGGCGCCCGGGTCCACAGTCAGTTCCTTCGCGGTGAACAACTGCGCGCCGTCGATCTTGCCATAGACGATCCAGCGATCGACGTAGCCCTCCCGGCGTGTGTCCGCCACCGGCACGGGTTCCAGGTAGTGGTTGTCCTTGAAGTGCTCGTCGGTGTTGCCGTCCCAGTCGAGCTGGTCGACGATGAAGTCGAGGTCGCGGTGTTTCGACTTCGGCATGTCCTTCACGAGCAGATCCCACGGCACGTAACGGCCTTCGACGATGCTCTGGTACATGGCGAAGACGTCGCTGCCCCACTGGGGCTCGTAGGTGCACAGGCTGCCCGGCGCGTGGAGGACACAGGGCGGAATGAGCCACCCGGTGCCCGGCTTCAGGCGGTAGGCGCGGCTGAGGTCGAGGATGCCGTTGTCGCCCTTGTTCCAATCCTCGAGACAGCGGCGCACCTGCTCGCGCGTCGTGCCAGGCTCGAGGCCCATGAAGGTGTAGGGGAAGTTGTTGCCGACGTTGTTGTGCTGAGGCGGGAAATAATAGGACTCCGGCTTGCCTTCCTGCCCCACGAGCTTCGCCTGTTTGGCGCTCTGGTGCATGTGGTGGGGAATCGGCCCCATGTTGTCGAAGAACTTCGAGTACACGGGCCACTTGCCGTACTTCTTCCAGATGTTCTTCCCGATCATCGTTGCGCCGCAGTCCTCGACCGCCTGGCGCAGTGTGAAGCGCTCATTGCCGACGACACAGTAGCTGAGCCCTTCGTCCGGCACGCGTCCGTCGTTGGCCGCTTCAGTGGTCGACGCGAACCAGCGCTCGTCGATGCCGCCGCGGTTGGCGCCGTAGGCGTAGGTGTCGTCCGGATGAAGCTTCAGGCGGAGTCCGGGCTGCAGGAAGGAGCGCGGCACCCAGGCGGGGGCAAGCCGCAGCAGGCCGCCCGTGCGGGTGAGCTCGGCCTCGACTTTGGACTGGGTATTGCGCTTGAGGGTCTTCAGTTGATTGACGGTGTTCATGGACAGTTGGCGATCGTTCCAGCGGATGTCTCCAGCGGCCGGAAGGGAGCGACGCTACCCGGCCTGTTCCATCCTGAAAAGGATGCAGCCTTCACCGCCGGCGGTGGTTCTGCCACGCCTCGAAATGGTCCAGCAGCACGCCCAGGCGATCGCCCAGTTCGATGAACTCGCGATGGTCGTCCTCGAGGCCGTCCTCGAAATGATCCGGAATCGCGTCCCCCGATTTCACCAGGTAGGCCAGCGCGCGGTGCAGCCACGGCTCGAGGTCGGGCCAGTTCGCCGGGCGGCGGTAGTCTCCCGCATCAATCGCTTCCACGAGGTCCAGCACCAACCGTACGCGCCGGTAGAGATCGGCGTGGAGCGGTTGCGACAGGTCGAAAGCGGCGAGTTTTGCCTCCACCTCCGGACGCAGCCACTCATTGCGCAGGGTGGGCATCACGAGGTCGACGGCCTTGGTGCACACGACGCGTTCCTCGAGCCAGGCGAAGAGAAAACCGAGCATCCGCGGATTCTGGCGCCCCTTGGCGGCATTGATGCGCTTCGAGTCCATGCAGGGGAGAGTGCGCGGAGCGTGTGCCTCCCAAGCGCGTTCCAGCAAGTGAATCCTCGGCCGGGTGCCTTCACGCCATTCCGCGCCAGCGTTCCCATACCCACAACAGTGCGAGGGCAATGGTCGCCGCGGAACCGAAGGGCAGCCATCGCGCCGAATACCACGCACGTCTGCGCAATGCGTAGGCCACCGGCAGGAAGACTGCCACGATCGCCAGCTGCCCGAGTTCCACGCCGACGTTGAATCCGATCAACGCCGCCGCCTTCGCGCCGGCCGGCAATCCCGCATCCACCAGCACCGTCGCGAATCCGAGTCCGTGGAGAAGTCCAAAGGCGAAGGCCAGGGCCCATGCGCGCCCGGCAATGACGGGAAAAAGATTGTGCGCGGCGGCCACGGCGATGGAGGCCGCGATCCCCACTTCCACCCACTTCCCGGGAACGATCAGCCAACCCAGCGCCCCCAGGGTGAGGGTCGCCGAATGTGCGAGCGTGAACGCGGTCACCACGTTCAGCACTTCGATGAAGACGGGCCGCCAGCGCTCCGCCGGCACCCAGGCGCGCGCCTCCCGCCGCAGCACCGACGGCAGCAGAAGCGTGAGGAGAAAAAGCACGTGGTCGTAGCCGATCCAGATGTGCCAAACGCCCTCGCGCACGAACGCCAGAAAGCCGGAGGGGGACGCCTCCACGCCTTCCCAACGTGCCACGCCGGACACGGCTCCCGGACCAAAGATCAACTGGCGCGCGTCCGGACCGCGTTCGAGCAGCACGAGGCCGCGATGCAGCGCGTTGGCGTCGAAGAACACCGTGTAATCCAGCCTGAGCTCGCGAACTTCACGAGGTGCCAAGGCCCGCCAGCGCAGCACTGCGTAAGTCCCATTCACCAGCGGATCCACCTGCAACGCGGCCTCGAACTCCGGCATCAGGGCCGCACCATCCGCGACCAGGGCCAGGCGCGACGCCGCATACGCCACCACCGCGTCGCGCTGCGCCTTGAGTTCGCCCCAGGTGATGGCCGAGTCGCTGTTCGTGTCGAGGCCCACGGCCAGCTCCAGATCGTGCAGCGCCAACCGCCATTCGCCGGTCAGCACGCGCGCGTCGATCTTCACGCGCAGGTAGCTGTCGCTGACGGCGTGGCCCCGCGCCGCCGGCAGGCCCGCCAGGGCGAGAATCAACAGAACGCTCATCCGCACGAGCACCGGGACCACAGGCCGCGAAATCACGGCGTGCCCTCCCGCGCCGGCGAAATGGCGATCCGCGGCCAGCGTGCGTCGACCGCACCGTGCCGCGATACCCAGCCCGAGACTGCCAGCATCAGTTCCCGTCCCTCACTGCCGCCCCCGGCCGCTGCTTCGAGGCAGCGCTGCACGGAGTGGAAATCCGGCCGCGCCGCCCAGAGTTCCTTCGCGCAGGCAATCGCCCGAACCGCGTCCGGGCGGAGGCGCTGGTAGGCGCGGACCAGCAGGGGCAGCGCGGTGACATCCCCGCGATCGCGGCGGCGCTCCACGCGCTCCAGCCAATCGTCGAGCACCTTCCCGCGTCGCGCCGCCTCGGCTTCTGCCGGCGCGGGCAGGCGGACCAGAGCCTCCAGCACGCGCAACTCGAGCGCGTCGTTCAGGGTGGCACGCTCCAGCACGGCCGCCGCCTCGGCCGGGCGCGCGCAGTCGAGGAGCAGGTCGGCCATCGCCGCGAGCACTCCCGCGTGCGACGGCGCCTGCCGCTGCGCGTCGCGCATGACCGACTCCGCCTCGTCCGCGCGTCCCAACTGAAGGAGGAGATCGGCGTGGAGCAACCGGTCGCCCATTCGGTCCGTCGACTCGGCACCGCCGGTTCGTGACCCGTCCTCCACCAGCCTGAGCGCCTCCGCGGTTCGTCCCGTTCGACGAAGGATCTCCGCCCGCACGCGTGCGTGTGGGGACGCTGGCGCGTCGGCGGAGAGCCCGTCCGTCAGGGACCGAGCCCACTCCACATTCCCCTTCCCGAGCGCCGCCTCGGCTTTGAGCAGCATGGCCGGAGGCGCATGGGTCGCGGGCGGATCCATGGCGACCAGGACGGCCTCGACATCGTCCCATTCCCAGCGCGCGAGATGAATGCGGGCCTGCACCAGCGCGACCCCGGGCGGGCGCGGCGAAGCGGTCCACCACGGGCGCAGGATGGAGCGCGCGTACCCATGAAACCGCGTGTCGCCATCCGACTCCGCGGTGCGCAGGTAGCGATCGGCCAGTTCCAGCGACGCGCGCAGATTCTCGGCGTCCTGCGCCAGTGAGGAGTCCCGTGCCACGCCGCGCGGGGTTCCCAGCCCGGGAGGGAGACGCTCGAGCACTTCGTCGTCCGAGGTCGGAGTATAGGGTTCGCCGCAGGCAACAGTGGCGGCCACGAAGACCAACACCGCGGCGATGGACCGCCCCAGCAACAGGCGTCGGCGCCACTGCGCATCACCCGGACGAAGAAGTGCAACGATGGCCATGCCGGGGACGCGGAGGGGGTCAGGGTTTCTCGCCCAACAGTTGATGCAACCGCTGGAGGGCGTCGAGTCCCTCGGCATGCACCGAACCCGCGACCGAGGGACCGCCGGAGTTGACCTCACCGTAGGGCGCGTCCGGGCGTGCGTAGGTGAATGGCGCGCGGGTGTCCCACTGCGTGTACGGCACGATGTACCCGATCTCGTCGTTGGCGAGATTGGCGACCAGGTTGACGACGCCCCGCATGCCTGGACGGAGCGGCGGCACCTCGCGCGGCGGCCCGGCGAAGTCGGCACCCTCCGGCGCTTCGACACCGCCATCCACTATCTCCGGATAGATCTCGCCGGGAATGGTCAACACCTCGAGTCCGGCGACGCGCAACGCACCGACCTCGCTGCGCGCCTTGCCCCCGAACCACCCGGGGTGAATCAGGCCGAGCATGATCGGATACTTGAAGGTGCCTTCGATCGGAATGAACACGCTCCGCGAGACGAGAGCGACGCGGTGGTCCGTGACACGGCGCGCGTTGGCACCGCGCAAAATGGCCGCGGCGCGCAGGGCGAGGTTTTCCCCCAGGGCTCGCGTCTTCCCCGCCCCGTTCTCACGATGCACGCGCTGGCCATCGCGGTCCGGCACCTCGATGCCGAGCGGTGTCATGAGACCGCCCACGGGACCCTGCAGGTACACGCACGGGGCGCCGAATCCCTTCATGCCATTCGTGCCCTCGAGCCCCTTCTCCATGGCTTCGCGCAGGAAGTGCGGAAAGTCCGAGCTGATCAGGGGATTGTTGCCCCCCATCGCCTCGGGGTGATTGCCCCACGAGACCAGGGTCGCCAGCGATTCACCCGTTCCCGCTCGCAAGAACTGCGCAACGCCCAGCACGCGGTCGAATACCTGCGGCGCGCGCGAATCCCGCACAAACCCATCCGGCGGCAGGTCGGCCGCGCCCATCACCACGTCCGCCGGTTGCAGGGTGCGCACGGCGTCGAGCACGGCTTCGAC
>CAZYJB010000115.1:0-8723 GCA_964647675.1 uncultured Verrucomicrobiota bacterium
ATCATAGTTGAGCATCTGACACGGACCTTCGGGTCGAAGGTCGCGGTGAACGACGTCTCGTTCACCGTGGGCAAGGGGGAGATCCTGGGATTTCTCGGGCCGAACGGGGCCGGGAAGTCCACCACCATGCGGATGATCACGGGGTTCATTCCGCCGTCGGCGGGAACCATCCGGGTGGGGGAATACGACATTCTCGAGGATCCCATCGCGGCCAAGCGGCTGATGGGCTACCTGCCTGAGAGCGCGCCCTCGTACACGGACATGACCGTGTGGCAGTTCCTGAACTTCGCGGCGGAGCTGCGCGGATTGCGGCCCGCCGGGCGCGGGGACGCGGTGCGGCGCGTGATCGAGACCTGCTTTCTGCAGAGCGTGGTGCACCAGAGCGTGGACACCCTTTCGAAGGGCTACCGGCACCGGCTTTGTTTCGCGCAGTCCATCGTGCACGACCCCGAGGTGCTCGTGATGGACGAGCCCACCGATGGCCTGGATCCGAACCAGAAGCACGAGGTGCGCAACCTGATCCGCCGCATGGGCGAGAAGAAGGCGATCATGTTCTCCACGCACATCCTCGAAGAGGTGGAGGCCGTGTGCACGCGCGCGATCATCATCGACCGCGGGTCGGTGGTGGCGAGCGGCACGCCGGCGGAGTTGAAGGCACGGGCCGAGGGCGCGGGCGTGCTGTCCCTGCGCGTGAGCGGGGAGTCCTCGGACGTGGTGCGCCAGCGCTGCGAGGAACTGCCTCCCGTGCGGCGCGCCTCGCTGGTCAGTTCGTCCGCCTCGTCGGTGCACCTGCGGCTGTATCCGCGCGACAAGGCGGCGACCGTGGCCCTGTTGAGTTCGGTGTCCGATCTTGTGAACCGCGAGCGGTGGCGGGTGGAGGAAATGCACGCGGAGGAGGGGCGCCTCGACGAGGTGTTCCGCACCATCACGATGCCCGAGACCGTCCGGCCGGGGGCGACCGCCCCGTGAGGAGCCGGCCCGCGGGCATGCCACGATCGCGCCTTCGCCGCGCGGGAGTTGGTGCCGGCGGGCGGGTCCGACCCGAGTTTTCCGAGATTCATCCGAAGTGATCCCCATGAACGACGCACTGGTCAACATTCGTGCCATCGCGAAGCGCGAGCTGGTTTCGTACTTCTCGTCCCCGGTGGCCTACGTCTTCCTGGTCATCTTTCTGTTGATGACCGGTTTTTTCACCTTCATGGCGGGCCAGTTCTTCCTGCGGGGAGAGGCCTCGCTGATCTCGTTCTTCATCTGGCACCCGTGGTTGTACCTGTTCCTCGTGCCCGCGGCCGGCATGCGCCTGTGGTCCGAGGAGCGGCGTCTCGGCACCATGGAGCTGCTGCTCACCATGCCCATCGCGCCGTGGCACGCCATCGTGGGGAAGTTCCTCGCGAGCTGGCTGTTTCTCGGCCTGGCACTGTTGCTCACCTTCCCGGTCTGGATCACGGTGAATTACCTCGGGAGTCCGGACAACGGCGTGATCGTGGGCGGGTATGTGGGCAGTTTCCTGATGGCCGGCGCGTATCTCGCCATCACGAGCATGACCTCGGCCATGACGCGCAATCAGGTGATCAGTTTCATCGTGTCGGTGGTGATCTGCCTGTTCCTCATCCTCGCCGGCTGGCCGCCGGTGACGGACCTTCTCAATTCGCTTGAGTGGACGTTGGTGCGCGACCTCGCCGCGTCGATGAGCGTGATGACCCACTTCGACGGCTTCCAGAAGGGCGTCATCGAGCTGCGCAGCCTGGTCTATTTTGCCGTGGTGATCGGCTTCTGCCTGTTCACCACCGGCGTGATCCTGCGCACCCATCGCGCGGGCTAACCTAACCTGACCTGAACTGAACTGACGTGACGCACGCCACAACGTCCCCCCGCCCAGCGAAGCCTTTCATCCCAGCGATTGCATCCCCTCCCGGGCAGCCATGAAAAACCAGAAGCAGCTCGAAACGGTCCTCTACTCGACGGTCGGCGTGGTGATCATGCTGGCGATCTCGATCGCCGTGTATTTCATCTTCAGCCGCATCAGTGCACGCATCGACCTGACCGCCGACCGCGTCTACACGCTGTCGGACGGCACCAAGTCGATCCTGGGGAAACTCGATACCCCGGTGCAGATCCGGTTCTACTTCAGCCAGAGTGCCACCGACCTCGATCCCGGCCTGCGCACCTTCGGGCAGCGCGTCGAGGATCTGCTGAACGAGTACCGCATTCATTCCAAGGGCCGTATCGAGGTGAAGAAGCTCGATCCGAAGCCTGATTCCGACGCCGAGGACTCCGCGAATCTCGACGGCGTCGAGGGCCAGATGATCCAGATCGGGGGCGACAAGATCTACTTCGGCGTGGCCATCAGTTGCCTGGACGCGCGGGCGGCGATCCCATTCATATCGCCGCAGCGCGAGCGGCTGCTCGAGTACGACCTTTCGCGCGCGATTTCGCAGGTGGTGAAGCCGACCAAGCCAACGCTCGGCGTCATGAGCGGGCTGCCGGTGTTCGGGGCTGCGGATCCCATGGCCATGATGCGCGGCGGCGGCGCGCGGCAGGACCCGTGGGTCTTCGTGAGCGAGCTCAAGGCGGACTTCAACGTGAAGGAGATCACGATGAACGCCGAGACCATCGACGCCGACGTCAACCTTCTGCTGGTGCTGTATCCCAAGGGCATCACCGACGCCGGTCAGTATGCGATCGACCAGTTCGTCCTGCGCGGTGGCAAGCTGGTGGCCTTCCTTGATCCGCTCAGTGTGCTCGACAGCCGCGCGAACCCGAGCAATCCGCTGCAGGCGGCGGCGGGCAGCGGGGCGTCGATGGACAGGCTGCTCAAGGCGTGGGGGCTCGAGTTCGACATCAACAAGGTCGTTTCCGACAAGCAGTTCCTCACCGAGCTGCAGGATCCGCGCACCGGCCGGCCGCAGGCCAATCCGTCGTTCCTCTCCCTCAACCAGGCGGCGATGGACACCAACGACGTGAGCACCACGCAGATGGGGCGCATCATCCTGCCTTTCGCGGGTCATTTCACGGGCACGCCCGCCGAGGGATTGAAGCAGACCGTGCTCTTCCGCAGCTCGGTGGATTCGCAGCTCACCGACAAGATGATGGCGCAGTTCGGGGCCACCGAGGAGTTCAAGGCCTCGGGTACCGAGTACCGCCTCGCCGTGCGGCTGGCCGGCAAGTTCAAGTCCGCTTTTCCTGATGGAAAGCCGGGCGCGGAGGCGAAGGAGGGCGAGGCCCAGCCCGCGTCCGATGGCCACCTCAAGGAGGCGAAGGAGGAGACCGTGGTGGTGCTGCTCGGCGATGCCGACATGCTGTACGAGCAGTTCTACGCACGCATCCAGGACATGTTCGGGCAGCGCATCATGCTGCCGTTCGCGCAGAACCTGACCTTCCTGCAGAACCTCGTGGAGCAGATGGGCGGCGACAAGGACCTCATCGGCATCCGCAGCCGTGCGACGCTGAGCCGCCCGTTCACGCGCGTGCGAGAGATGCAGGCCAAGGCCGAGCTGGCCTACGAGAGCAAGATCCGCCAGCTCGAGAAGGACCTCTCCGACGCGCAGCAGAAGATCAACGAGCTCCAGCGCGCGAAGGGCGACGGCCAAAGCCAGGCGATCCTTTCCGAGGAGCAGAAGAAGGAGATTCTCCAGTTCCAGAAGCGCCGGGCCGAGGTCAACACGGACCTTAAAAAGCTGCGCAAGGAGCTGCGTCGGGATGTCGACTCGCTGCAGACCACGGCGAAGTGGTCCAACATTCTCGCGATGCCGCTGGCGGTCACGCTGGCGGGAGTGTTCATCGCCGTTCTGAAACGCCAGCGTACCGCCGCCAAATGAACCGCAAGCAATTGTTCCTCCTCGTGGTCGTGGGGCTGCTCCTGGGAGGCCTCGCGTTGTTCCAGATGTCCAAGCGCCGCGCCGAGTTCGATCAGCGCGATGCCGGCGTGGGGCAGTCGTTGCTCGGAGACTTCCCGGCCGCCGACGTGGCCCAGATCGTCATCAAGTCGCCCACCGGCGAGGTCAACCTCGTCAAGCAGGACGTCTGGACGGTCAAGGAGCGCGCCGGATATCCCGCCGCCTTTGGCGAGATCTCGGATGTCGTGCGCAAGTTCTGGGAGCTGAAGCCCGCGCAGAGCCAGAAAATCGGGCCCTCGCAGTGGGGCCGGCTCGAGCTGTTGCCGCCGGATTCCAAGGAGGCCGGCACCAATGCCGCCACCCTCGTCGAGCTGCGGGGCAAGGATGGCAAGGCGATCCGGAGTTTGCTGCTCGGCAAAAAGCAGATGCGCGATTCGGGCGGCGGCATGGGGGGCTTCCCGGTCGGCCGTTGGGTGGCGCTGCCGGAGAACAAGGAGTCGGTGTTTCTCGTCAACGAAACCTTCGCCGAGGTCGAGCCCAAGGCCGAGGCGTGGCTCAACAAGGACTTCTTCAAGGTGGAGAAGATCCTGTCCGTGGGCCTGGTGTCGACCAACGCCGAGCATTCCTGGGCACTCTCCCGCACCAACGAGTCCTCCGACTGGGTCCTCGCCGGCCTCAAGGAGGACGAGAGCCTCGACAAGGGGAAGGTGAGCAGCCTCTCGTGGGCGTTCTCCTCGCCGTCGTTCAACGACGTGCATCCGAAGGACGCGCCGGCGGTGAAGGACGCCTTCGCGGCGCCCACCGCGATCACCCTCAAGACGCTGGAGGGATTCCAATACACGGTGCAGGTGGGATCGCAGCCTAATCCGGAGAGCTACTTTCTGACCGTGGCGACGTCGGCCGATCTGGCGAAGGAACGCAGCGTGCCGGCCGACGAAAAGCCGGAGGACAAGGAGAAGAACGAGAAGGCCTGGAAAGAGCAGCAGGACAAGCTGAAGGAGAAGCTCAAGAAGGAGCAGGCCCTCGGCAACTGGGTCTTCGAAGTGGCCAAATGGAGCGTGGACTCCGTGCTGAAGGACCGCGCGTCACTGCTGACGGCGAAGACGACCAACGCCGCGCCTGATTCGATCACGGCACCGCCGTTGCCATCGGGAGTGCCGGAGTTGATTCCGGGAGCGGGTCCGGTGATTGAGCCGAAGGCGGAGTAGGGCGGTCGCGTCGCCGCGGGCGTGCAGCCCGCGCTGACTGGCGTTGGCGAATGGAGTCGCCGGAGGCGGTTGAGCGCCGCCTGGACGGCGGCGGCTACGACGAAGCGTCAACCCCCGGCGAACACCGGGCGGAATCCCGCCTCGGTGAGAATCGCCGCCACCTTCTCGCGCTGGTCGCCCTGGATCTCGATGCGGCCCTCCTTGACCGTGCCACCGGTTCCGCAGGCCTTTTGCATCGCCTTGGCCAGCTGTTCCTTCTCGGGCAGTCCGATCCCAACGAACCCGGTGACCACCGTCACCGTCTTGCCGCCGCGGTGGGCGGTCTGCCGGATGATGTCGACGCGTCCGCGGCTCTTGCCCTTATTACGACGCGCGGCCCGGGAGTCGCCCTCCGTTCCCGGAGTCGACGCCGGTCCGGGCGGCAGGCCCTCGGCCGAGAGCGCCTCGAAGGGGTTGGGGACGAAAGGTGCACCCGAGGACACAGCGGGCGAGGTGGGCTTCGGCTTGCTCATGAAGGAGAATCGGATCGCGGCCGGGGTTGGGAGGATGTCGTCTCCGCGAGAGCCAGGAACCGCGGGTAGCCTTGGTAGACGTGCGTGCGCAGGTGTTCGTCGATGGCCAGCGCGGGGCAGTACTGGTGGCGCACGGCGTCGATGGGCTGGAACAGCGGGTCCCGCTTGGAGGTGGCTTCGAGCAGGTACGAAACGCGCTGGAAGTTAAACAGGGTCCAGGCGTGGGCGGTGCTCCCCCACACCCCGGCCATGAAGCTGGTCGGCAATCCCAGTTCGCGCAGTTTTCGCCAGGCCCAGAGCGCGTGGTCTTCGCAGTCCCCCCGGCGCAGTTGCTCGAAGGAGACCGGGTGCTGCCAGTGATCGGCGCGCCGGAAGAGGGTGAAATCATCCACGGCTTCGCACTCGCGCAACCACCCGCACAAATCGTCGAGCGACGCGACCGCCACCGCGCTGCGCCCTTCCAGGTAGGTGGAGAATTCATGGACGCTAGCCAGGCCGAACGAGCAGGGCTCGACGTCGAAGGGCATCGATTCCCACGGGTCCGCCTGCCCGTCGAAGAAACGTTCCAGGCGTCGCGAGTCGAAGTTGGCTTTGATCCAGCGGAAGATGCGCCCGGGCACGCAGCGGTTTTACGCCGGCCTCGGCGCGCTGGAAACACTGAAGGCAACCGTGGCGTTTGGTCGGGTCGGACTGGTATCAGACCTTCCCCCGCGACGCGCGTTGGCGTTGATGGAAGCGCACCACCCCGAGGGCAAACAGGGCGGCGGCGGCAAGATGATAGCCGCTGAAGGGGCCGGCGATCCGCTGCGTGTCGCGCACGAATTCCGTGGTGAACCGAAAGAGGCCATAGGCCACGAGGTAGAGGTGGAATCGCTGGCCTTCGAAGCGCCCGAGCCCCTGCAGGACCAGCGCCGCGCCGGCGCAAGTCACGTGGAAGGCAATCTCCAGCGGAACCACGGGCCAGCGAGTTTGTGCGTGGGCGTCGGAACGGGCATACCACGCCGGCGGGCACGGGCTTCCCAGGCAACAACCGTGCACCAGACAGCCCACCCGCCCGAGGGCCAGGGCGAGGGGAACCATGACGGCGAAGCGGTCCCCGGTGGGGCGCGGGTAGTGCAGCGCTTTCTTGGTAAGTTCGACCCCGGCGTAGCCGAACAGCAGCCCGCCGAGGATGGTCTTGCCCGTGGCCCAGCGGCGGGCGAGGTCGGGTTCCCCGAGGTCGTGCCAGCCCTCGGCCAGCAGGTAGACCAACTTCGCGCCCACGAAGGCGCCCACCAGGCCCCCGATGAAGATCAGCGGCAGGTGCGGGTCCCGCCGGGCGGTGCGCCACCACACCCAACTGCTGATCAGCAGCGCGGCGAGCATCCATCCCGAATAGGACGTCCCGTGCATCATGCCGGCACGCGCGTATCGGGAAACCCGGAGTAGTACCGGCAGAAGGAATCAAGGCGGCCGTCCGGCCGGATCACGTGCGTGCAGCAGCGGTCGATGCGGTCCTGATCCCAGGTCCAGGCGTCCATGAAGGGTTTGATGACGATGCGGAAGGTGTGGGTGGCATCGAGTTCGAACCGCCGCAGCAGCTCGCCGAGCGGTTCCGAATCACAGCCGCAGCGCGCCAGGTCCTCGGGCCGGAACTGGAGGCGGTCGCGCAGGAAACCCTGGATCTGCGAGAAGTCGATGAACTCGGACACGGATCGCACGGCCCCCTGGACCCGCAGGAGATAGCCGATGATCGCGCAATTGGGATCCCCACAGGGCAGCGGCGTGAAGTCGGCGGTGGTGAGGCGTCCTTCCGACTGCTCCACGGCGGCGAGGACGATGTCCGCGGTATTCAAGCGCGCCGGCGAAGGAAGTGCCGGCAATCCCGGGCCCGGGCCGACGAGGTGGCGAGGGATGGGTGACCGGCCGCTGCGGAACTCCGGCTGGAACGTGATGCCGCGCACGTGCGGCCAGCGGAGTCCGAAGGCGAGCGCCTCGCCGACGTGGGCCAGGTTCGCGGGGGTGACGGTCATGGCCAGCGTCACCGGGAGTCCGATGACAGCGCATCGCTCGAGCGCGCGCACCCGCAGGTCGCGAAGGTCGGCGCCACGGAGTTCCAGCTGTCCGGCGGCCTGTGGACCGTCGAACTGCAGGTAGAGTTGGAGCCGGCCGGGGCGGAGCGCGGCGCGCAGGCGATCGAGGAACGCATCGTCGCGCGCGATCAGGACGCCGTTGGTGTTGAGCAGGACGTGGTCGATCCTCGGGTGCGCGAGGGTCCAGTCGAGCAGTTCGAAGAACTTCGGATGCAGGGTGGGTTCGCCGCCGGAGAGCTGAAGAATCTCGATGCCGCCCTTGCGCTCGATGATCCCCGAGATGCGCGCCACGAGTTCCTCGAGCGGTGGTGCCTTCACCTGGGAGTGCGTGCCCACCGGGGAGTCCGCGTAACAGGTGGGGCAGGAGAGATTGCAGGAGTCGACCACCTCGATGAGCGCCAGGCAGGTGGCGAGCGACTCGAAACCGGCGGAGGTCCGGCCGGCTGCGTTGCGCCCGAGCGTGCCCGCGTTCCCGTCGTCACTGGCGCGGCAGGCGCTCGCGCCGCAGCCGCAGGCGGCGTCGGCATTGGCGGGGTCGCCTTTGGACAGCCAGTAGAAGCGGGCATCGGACGCGAGGCATGCGGTGGCGGCACCGTGCGTGGCGCAGAGGCGGCGCAATTCGACGCGCCCCGGGTTTCGGCCGACCTGGACCACCTCGGCGGCGCAGGGAAGGGAGCAGACGGGGCAGCGCGACGTGGTGTGCTTCAGCACTCGCTCGTCGTGGAGCGGCGGCAACGGCGACAGCATGGGGTGTCCTGAGGGCTTCTCTGAAAACAGGGCCTGGCGGAGTTCTCAGGCACCTAGAGGAAGTTGTCTCCGGTCGCGATGCCCGCGAGGCAGCCTCCGAAACAGAGGCCGCCTGCGACCACGATGCCGGCGAGGGACAGCGCGGCGGCGACCCAGCCGAAGTGCGGCGATTCGGGCACGAGACGCTTCGCGAGGAGGATCCCTCCGGCGATGCCACCGCCGAGGCTGCCGGCGGCGGAGCACAGCAGGAGAAGGACGACCAGGGCATTTCCGCCTGAATCATTGGCGGCGAGACCGAGCGCGAAACACACGACCGCCGGGCCGGCGAGGCAGGCCAGGATCAGACCG